>SMVY01000040.1 GCA_004357415.1 Gemmatimonadota bacterium | reverse complement strand
TGGCCGACCGTTATAAGATCCTCAGCCGCCTCGGCGAGGGCGGCATGGCCACCGTCTACCTGGCCGAGGACCTCAAGCACAAGCGCCAGGTCGCGGTAAAGGTCCTCAAGCCGGAACTCGCCGCCGTCCTCGGCGCTGAGCGCTTCGTGCAGGAAATCACCACCACCGCCAGCCTGCAGCACCCTCACATCCTCCCGCTGTTCGACTCGGGCGAGGCCGACAGCTTTCTTTATTACGTCATGCCCTACATCGAGGGCGAGACGCTCCGGGCCAAGTTGGATCGTGAGACCCAGCTCGGCATCGACGAGGCGGTCAAGATCACCACCGACGTGGCCGACGCGCTCGACTACGCCCACCGCCACGGCATCATCCACCGCGACATCAAGCCGGAAAATATTCTCCTACATGACGGTCGTCCCATGGTGGCCGACTTCGGCATCGCGCTGGCGGTGAGTGCCGCCGCGGGTGGGCGCATGACGGAAACCGGTCTCAGCCTGGGCACGCCGCACTACATGAGCCCGGAGCAAGCCACAGCCGAGAAGGATCTTTCCGGCCGGTCGGACGTCTATTCGTTGGGCACGGTGTTGTATGAGATGTTGACCGGTGATCCGCCACACACCGGTTCATCGGCGCAGCAGATCGTCATGAAGATCATCGCCGACGAGGCTCGGCCGGTCACCGAACTCCGCAAATCAGTGCCACCCAATGTGGCGGCCGCGGTGTCCAAGTCCCTGGAAAAGCTGCCGGCCGACCGGTTCGCCACCGCTCGGGAGTTCGCCGAGGCGCTCGGCGACACCGGGTTCACCACCCCGGGGATGCCCAGTGGAGCGGTGTCGATCGCGGCCCAATCAGGACAGGTACCCAAGCGAAGGTGGCACGTTGCCCTGGCCGGGAATGCCGTTCTTTTTATCGTGGCAGCCGCGGCGTGGTTGCTTCCCGGTCCCGAGGCCATCACCAGCCGGCAACGGGTCGTCCTGTGGCGTCAGCCCCTCGGGCGATTCCTCGCGCCAGGCGTCCGACGTCATGCCACCCAGGCGGCCATTGCGCCGGATGGTTCGAGCATCGTCTACTCCGATACCATTGCCGACGGTGTCCAGTTGTTCCGCAAACTCCGGGGTGAGGGCACGTCGACGGTGTTGGCCGGGACGGAAGGAGGCCAGTCGCCGTTCTTCTCGCCCGACGGTCGCTGGATCGGTTACGTCACCCTAGACCGCAAGCTTCGGAAAGTCCCGGTGGAAGGTGGGAACCCGATCACACTCTCGGAGGACGTGGCCCTGACCCACCATTCGGCCACGTGGTTGGACGATGGCACCATCATCTT
Organism: Gemmatimonadota bacterium; assembly: GCA_004357415.1. Classification (GTDB taxonomy): domain Bacteria; phylum Gemmatimonadota; class Gemmatimonadetes; order Gemmatimonadales; family GWC2-71-9; genus N074bin45. Next base: position 5,184 of record SMVY01000040.1, on the reverse strand, counting down.
CCAGGGCCGGGATGGGGCCGACCTCCAAGTGATCTCCGCCGATGGTGGGAGCCCCAGTATGGTCCTAGGCAATGCCCGGGGCGAGGGGACCGCACATGTCTCGTCGTTGCCCGGGAGCCGGGGTATCCTCATCACCCGCTGCCCCGGCAATTGTGCCGTGTCCTCCTCCGTCATGGTCTTTGACTTCGAGGCCGACAGTTCCCGTGAACTGATCCCCAACGCCGCGGGAGCGTGGTACTCACCGACCGGGCACCTCCTCTACACCGACAGGGCGGGAGGACTGTTCGCTGCGGGGTTCGACCTCGACCGGCTCGAGTTGACCACTGGTGCCGTGCCCGTCATCGACGATGTGGCGCCGACCGCCTTTGCGCTCTCACCCTCAGGCAGCGTGGTCTATACCGTGACGACCGGAGGTGGCAGCGAATCGGAACTGGTGTGGGTGGCGCGCGACGGCTCGGCCACACCGCTCGACTCGACGTGGCACGGCGCGTTCGAGTATCCGGCACTGTCCCCCGACGGTGAGGCGCTGGCGGTCTCGCTCAGCGACGGATCGACTCAGCTGTGGGTCAGGCATTCCGACGGCAGGCGATACCAGTTGACCCAGGACGGTGGAGTGAACTGGCGACCGTTCTGGACCTCGGACGGCGGTTCAGTGACGTTCCTCTCGAACAGACGGGGTGGGGAGGGTCCGAACAACTACGATGCTTATGTGATCCCGGCAGATGGCAGTGCGCCCGCGGAATTGCTCCTACGACACACCTTTGGACTGTGGGAGGCCGAGTTGACCCCGGGTGGAGAGTGGTTGGTCGTCCGGTCGGACGAGGATGGACGGGCGAACGTCCGTGCGCGGCGGCGGGGCGACACCACGCTCGTGCCGTTGGTAGTCCAAGGCTTGACTACACAGATCACCCTGTCCCCGGACGGGGCGTGGCTGGCGTACAGTTCCGCCGAGACGGGCATTCGCGAGATCTATCTCTCCCCATTCCCCAGCATGTCCTCCCGCCGCCTCGTTTCCCGCAACGGAGGCACCGAGCCGCGCTGGGCCCACAGCGGTCGAGAGCTGTTCTACAAGAGCGGCGACCAGTTCATGGTGGTCGAACTGACCGGCCCGACGCTCACGCCGGGCACGCCTCGCTCGCTCTTTCCCCTGGCGGGATACCGTTCGGCACGGAACCGTCAGCAATACGACGTGGCGCCCGACGATCAGCGGTTCTTGATGATTCGGGAGATTGGCGGCGGGGCGGACGCCCAGGTGTTTTACGTCGAGAACTGGTTCGAGGAGCTGAAGGCCAAGGTGGGACGTTGACCGAATCCACTGAGCGGCTCAGCACGGCCCTGGCTGACCGATACCAGATCCTCAGCCGTTTGGGCGAGGGTGGCATGGCCACCGTGTACCTGGCCGAGGACCTCAAGCACAAGCGGCAGGTCGCGGTCAAGGTGCTGAAGCCCGAACTTGCCGCCGTCCTCGGCGCAGAGCGCTTCGTCCAGGAAATCACCACCACCGCCAACCTGCAACACCCCCACATCCTCCCGCTGTTCGACTCGGGCGAGACGGACGGTTTCCTTTATTATGTCATGCCCTACATCGAGGGCGAGACGCTCCGGTCCAAGCTCGACCGCGAAACCCAGTTAGGGATCGACGAGGCGGTCAAGATCACCACCGACGTGGCCGACGCGCTCGACTACGCCCACCGCCACGGCATCATCCACCGGGACATCAAGCCCGAGAACATCCTGCTGCACGACGGCCGCCCCATGGTGGCCGACTTTGGCATCGCCCTGGCGGTGAGCGCGGCGGCCGGTGGCCGGATGACGGAAACCGGCCTCTCGCTCGGCACCCCCCACTACATGAGTCCTGAACAGGCTACGGCGGAGAAGGAGATCACCGCCCGGTCAGATGTGTACTCGCTCGGCAGCGTGTTGTACGAGATGCTGGCCGGTGCGCCACCGCATCTTGGGGGCACGGCCCAGCAGATCATCATGAAGATCATCTCCGAAGACGCTGCGCCGGTCACCGAACTGCGCAAGTCGGTGCCGCCCAACGTGGCGGCGGCGGTGGCCCAGTCATTGGAGAAGGTGCCGGCGGACCGGTTCGCGTCCGCTGCTGATTTCGCCTCAGCCTTGGGTGACAGCCACTTCGTGGGCAACACTGCCATCGCCGGCACCCTGGACCAACGAGAGCGACGACCTCGTCCGGCTGTCACGTGGGTCTTGTCCGCCTGTGTGATCGTGCTGGCCGTGCTGGGCGTTTGGGGGTGGACTCGTGCCTGGCGTGGTGGAAACAGCCCCAGTGAGTGGCACCACATCACTTTTGGTAGCGGGTTACAGCCGATGCCGAGCGTTCCGTCGATGGCGCTCTCACCGGACGGAACCCTGCTGGCGTTCAGAGAGAACCAGCCGGACGGTCTCCTGTGGCTCAAGCGGCGCGACCAACTTGATCCTGTCGCCCTCGCTGGCACCGAGCGGGCGATCGCCCCGGTCTTCTCGCCTGACGGGCAGTGGATAGCCTACATCGCAGACGGACAGCTAAAGAAGGTGCGTGCCACCGGCGGCGCCTCGGTCACCTTGGCGGACTCTGTGGGCGGCACGGGATACGGCGGGCTCACGTGGCTGGACGATGGTACCATCGTGTACGTCAATCCCAGGTTGAGCGAACTGCATCGGGTGAACGCCACCGGCGGCTCCATTAGTGTGGCGCTCCGGGACTCGACACTCGTCGGTGGGGGGATCGGTCATCCCACCGCGTTGCCGGGCGCGCGCGGCGTCCTGTTCCAATACTGCGCCTCTGGTTGCGTGACCATGGCAGTCCACGTGCTCGACCTCGAGACGGGAACTCAGCGCCTGTTGCTCGACGATGTGGTGCAGGCGTGGTATCTGCCCAACGGTCGTCTGGTGTACGTTCGGCGGGATGGTGTCGCCGTCGCGGCACCGTTCGACCTCGACCGGCTGGAGATTACCGGCGAGGCGATTCCGGTTCTCGAAGAGGTGGCGGTCCGGCTCCAGAACGGGTTCGCGCCCATCGCCTGGTCGGCGTCCGGGAGTATGGTTTATATCCGCGGCACCGGTTCAGCAAGTGAAAATCTCGTCGTCCACGTGGGCCGGGACGGCAGTTTTACCCCGCTGGATACCACATGGTCGGGGACCTTCAACGGCTTGTCCTTGTCTCCTGATGGCCAGCGGTTGGTCGTGGGGGTGGGCGCGGGGGCCGCGATCAATGTATGGCTCAAGGAACTGGACGGTGGGCCCTTTACCAGGCTCACTTTCGGCAACCGGGACCGGCGCCCCGCGTGGTCACCCGACGGGCGCTGGGTATCCTTCATTCGCGACAGCGTCGACAACAGCGGCGCGGTGTACGCCAGGTCCGCCGACGGCAGCGGTCGGGACACTTTGTTGGTTCACATCGACAAGCTGGTGCAGGAAGCGGTGTGGTCGCCTGACGGCAGCTGGCTCATTCTGCGGACGGACAATGCCACCGCCGGGGCGGGGGACCTCATCGGCGTTCCCATGGGGACCGGCGGGGAGCCGATCACGCTGGTGGCGAGCTCTTTTTCCGAACTGCACCCCGCGGTATCGCCCGATGGCAAATGGCTGGCGTACGCTTCCAACGAATCGGGCATCTTTGAAGTGTACGTGCGCCAGCTCGCCAACCCCGACGCCGGTCGCCGGCAGGTATCGGACGGCGGTGGCACCGAGCCGGTGTGGTCGCCTTCGGGCGATGAATTGTTCTACCTCGACAGGAATTTCTCCGTCACGGCGGTTACCGTAAGAGATGGCCCCACGTTCAGCACCGGCACACCACGGTCTCTCTTCAGCGCAACGGGGTTCTTGCTGGACGGGTTCCACCAGTCGTTCGTTGCCTTGCCTGACGGCGACGGATTCCTGTTCTTGACCTCCCGGGCCCTGATCGATACCACCAGCGATCCCCAGATCGTGTGGCTCGACGGTTGGTTCGAAGAGTTCGAGAGCAGGATGGAAAACTGATCGTGACCGATGTCCGCCATCCCGCCGCTTTAGCCGCGACTCACCGGGCGGGTGCACTCCACACTCCGAATACCGTACTATGACCGAACCTACCGAACGCCTGTCCGCGGCCCTGGCCGACCGCTACAAGATCCTCAGCCGCCTCGGCGAAGGCGGCATGGCCACCGTCTACCTGGCCGAGGACCTCAAGCACAAGCGCCAGGTCGCGGTCAAGGTGCTGAGACCCGAACTCGCCGCCGTGCTAGGCGCCGAGCGGTTCGTGCAGGAGATCACCACCACCGCCAACCTGCAGCACCCACACATCCTGCCACTGTTCGACTCGGGCGAGGCCGACAGCTTCCTTTATTACGTCATGCCGTACATCGAGGGCGAGACGCTGCGGGCCAAGCTCGACCGCGAAACCCAGCTGGGCATCGACGAGGCGGTCAAGATCACCACCGCCGTGGCCGACGCCCTCGACTACGCCCACCGCCACGGCATCATCCACCGGGACATCAAGCCCGAGAACATCCTAATGCATGACGGCCGCCCCATGGTGGCCGACTTCGGTATCGCCCTGGCGGTAAGTGCCGCTGCAGGCGGCCGGATGACCGAAACGGGCTTGTCCCTCGGCACGCCGCACTACATGAGCCCCGAGCAGGCCACGGCGGAGAAGGAGATCACGGCGCGGTCCGACGTCTACTCGCTCGGCAGCGTGCTCTACGAGATGCTCGCTGGCGAGCCGCCCCACATGGGCAACTCGGCCCAGCAGATCATCATGAAGATCATCGCCGAGGACGCCCAAGCGGTCACCAAACTGCGGAAGTCGGTACCCCCCAACGTCGCGGCAGCGGTAGCCAAGTCGTTGGAGAAGCTGCCTGCCGATCGCTTTCCCACGGCGGCCGAGTTCGGCGCGGCGCTCACCGAGAGCGGCTTCGCCCATCGGACGGGCGCCGCCACCGCAACGTCAGGGACGGTCTCGGCCCGCCCACGATGGCTCCAGTCGGTGCACGCCGCCGTCACCGTGGTGCTGGTCCTTGCGTTGGTCTGGGCCCTCGGCAGATCGAGCGACGTGCCTGCGCCGATTGTCATGCGCACCGTGCTGGCCGACAGTCTCCCTCCGCTCAACGGGCTGGCTATTTCACCCGACGGATCCCACATCGCGGTGGCGATTGGCTTTCAGCAGCTGTACCTGCGCCGGGCGGACGAGCTGGAATTTCGTCC
>SMVY01000039.1 GCA_004357415.1 Gemmatimonadota bacterium | reverse complement strand
TTCCCTCTTAGCCCTCTCAACCCTCCTAGTCCCCTTATAGTTGCGCTGGCCCTCTCGCCCCTCCCCGGTTACCTCTCACCTCATGCTCATCGTCACCAACGGCGACTCCGCCGTGTCAGCCCTGAAAAAAGCCGGCATTCCCGGCCACATCTTCCCCTGGCGCGACGTGCTTCACGAAGGCCCCGTGCCCACCACCGAATCTCTCGAAGCGGAGTCGGACGTCCGGGCGGAGTTCATTGCCGGCCGGGGCTGGGGTCCCCCCGACAGGGTCCGGGAGGATTTCAGGCTGCGGGACAAGAAACTGGCGAGCGCCCGGCACCACGACGAACTGGTCCTGTGGTTCGAGCACGATCTCTACGATCAACTTCAGTTGCTGCAAATCCTCTCGTATCTGGCGACGGAACCACCGGAGGATACCATTTTGAGCCTGGTGTGCCGCGACGCCTTCGTGACCCACACCTCGGTGGATCTCCTCGACCAGTGGTTCGAGGACCGGGCGCCCTTGGACGACGCCCAGATCAGCCTGGGCCGGGAAGCCTGGGACGCGTTCACCCAACCGACTCCCGAACCCTGGGCCGACCTCCTCGACAGCGACACCGCCGCCTTGCCGTTCTTGGCCGACTCGGTCGAGCGGCACCTCGAGGAGTTCCCCGGGCCCGCCGACGGCCTGTCTCGCTCGGAGCGCCAGATCCTGACGGCGGTGGAGCAGGGCCACGCCACCCCCGGCGCGGTGTTCCGGGCCAGCCAAGAGATGGAAGAGGCTGCCTTCATGGGCGATGCCTCGTTCTGGTACACCCTGACAGGGCTGATCCTGGGCACCGCCCCGCTCCTGGCCGCCGAAGGGGAATTCCGTCTCCCCGACGGACCCACGCCGGGGCCCGGCTTCCTCAGTCAGCCCTTGGATTTCACCACGGCCGGGAGGGATGTCCTGGCCGGAAAAGTGGACTGGCTGTCCCTGCACCCGCTCGATAAGTGGTTGGGAGGAATACACCTGGGTCCATCGATGTGGCGTTGGGACCCCGAGGCACGACAGTTGCTCTCCTCATAGCTCGCTCGGCCATTCGGGCCGGGCCAGCCATGTGCAACACCGTGTTGGGGGTACCACCATGTCGTATGCCAAACGCGCCCTGATAGCCGCGATCGTCGCGGCCGGATTCGCAGCCCAGCCGGCGGTGGCCCAGTCGGCCCAGAAGTGGTCGCTCCAGGCGTCGCTGTTTTCGTCGACGCTGTTCGGCGACAACCCGATCTTCAAGAACGTGGATCCGGGAGCCGGCTTCGAGATCCAGGCTCGCTGGACACCGAGCCTGTTCTCCCTCGGCGCCGGATTCCAGTGGACCACCCACAAGCAGAACCTGTTGGACAGCGAGCCCAACGTCCTCGACGATCCCAATACCACGCTCAACGGATTCTTCGTCGAGCCGCGCTACGTGATCCTGGTGGGAAGCAACACCGTTGCCCCGTACCTCTCCGGCCGGGTGAGTTTCCTGCGCCAGACAACCACGGCCCAGTTCAGCACCGCCGGGGAGCCGGCGACCCTGAAGGCTTCGGCCGACGGGATCAACTTCAACGGCGGGGGCGGCCTGCTGTTCCGCCTAGGTGGCCGCGTCAACTTGGACGTCGGCGCCACCTACGGCTTCTCGAACTTCGGAGATTTCGTGGTCGAGATCGACGGCCAAGAACGCGACCGGGCCAGTACCTCGAGCGGTCAGAACCTGGCCGTAAGGATGGGCCTGGCGCTCGGCCTGTAGGAGCCGTGAGCTGTGAGCTTTGAGCAGTGAGCTGAAGGAAAGAACCGGAGTTGCCAAAGGCAGCTCTGGCTTTTTTCTTACCCCCCTTACCGCCCTTACCGCCTCTACCGCCCTCGCTACCCCCGCTTTCATCTACCCGTCAAAGTTTCGTGTCCCCCTCCAACCGCACCTCCACAAGCCGCCACTCCCCCTCGACCCGAGCAAACACCGCCACGAAAGCCACGTCCTCACGCTTCCTCCCCCCAAAGGCACCCTTCCACGCCAGCTCGGTGGTGAATAGGGCTTCGGCCCGGTCGTCCCCGACGCGAGTGGCATACTCCCTGGGGCGTGTGTCGGTCTGAAGATCCCACTGACCGCCCCGCAGCTTGTCCAACAACTTGGCCGCCAACTTCCGTTGACCTTCGTCACCCGTCAGTAGCACGGGCTCTACTCGATCGGCGTCCCTGCTGCTGAGTGCGGCCAGGAAGTCCTGCACACCGGCGCGGATCTGATCTTCCGTGGGAACAGCCACCTGGACCGATACACTGTCCCTGAGTCCCGCGGCCATTGCCACCACCCAAGCGGTACCAGGAGCTACCGCGATGGATTGTCCGGCGGTATCGATCCCTACAACTGCCGCGTCGCTGGTCTCCCACGACACGTCGCCACCCATCGGTTGTCCTCGCTGATCGGTAAGCACGGCCGTCAGGTCGTGTCGGGTTCCCGCCACCATGATCGCCGGATAGTCGCCGATGGCGAGATCGGCCAAGACCGGTGGTTGGGCGCTCACCGTTACCGGCACGGACGCGGTCTTGCTGTCGACCGAAACGCGGATCGTCGTCGTGCCCGCGGCGACGGCGGTGACCCGTCCGTCCGCGGTAATCGTGGCGATCGAACTGTTCGCCGAGGTCCACCGGGCGGTCCGGTCGCTCAGCCGGCGGCCGCCGGCGTCTTCAGCCCGAATCCGCAACGTTGCGGAACTGTCCGGTGCCAGGGTGATGCGCGCCGGAGAGACGGCGACCCGCGCCACGAGCGCCTTGCGGTTGGGGGTCCCCCTCGGGCGGCTGGATTGACTCGGCGGAGTGACGGTATTGGATGCTACTGCTCCTGCCCCGGCGGTAACGGTCACGCGGCTCGAGTCCGTGTGTGAGCCCGCGCCGGCGATGACGAACGTCACGCCGATGCCGGCGGCCACCAGCTCCCCCCGATCGTTGATGGTAGCGATGGCCGAATCGCGGCTGCGCCACTCGATGTCTTGGCCCCTCATGGTGGCACCGGCGCCGTCGAGAGCGGCTGCCGATAGCACTGCGCTATCGCCCACCGTCAGGGTGGTCGCCGTGGGTAGCAACCTCAAGCCGGCAACGGATGGCGGCTGGGGCGCCGGCATGCGTTGACGGGCGTACCAGGCGGCGCCGGATCCCCCGGCGATCACGGCCAGCAGGGCTGCCCAGGGCCAGCGTCGGGCTCGCCGGGTAACTGGAGATGTGGTGATCGTGGGACCAGGCTTAGCCACCGGTCGGGTAGCGGCGGAGTCATCGAGCGGCGGGGGAATCGGAGTCGTCGGGGCCTCGGCGGCCCGTTCGGAGGACACCACGGTGGCGACGCCATCGAGTGTGCGCCGCATCTGCGGGCTGACCGGCGTCGTCGGCATGCTGGCCTGAGACTGATGAGTACCGACCAGCTCGGCGATTTGCTGGAAGGTGGCGTCGCCCGGCAACAGCGGCATGGCGCCTAAGGCCTGGAGCGCCTCATTCAGCGAGGGGAACCGCTCGCCGGGATCCTTGGCCAACATGCGGTGGATGGCCTGGGCCAATTCGCTGGGGCAGTCGGCCCGCCGTTCCATCAGCGGTGGCACGGGATCGTGCACCTGGGCGTGCACCACGCTCAGCGTGGTGCCGTCGAACGGGGTCGCTCCCGCAACCATCTCGTAGGCCACGATGCCGAGGGAGTACTGATCCGAACGCCAAGTGACCTGGCCGGTCTGACACTGCTCGGGGCTCATGTACGCCGGCGTACCCACGACCATGCCGGTTTGGGTGTTGCTGGGCGATTCCAACACCTTGGCGATGCCGAAGTCGGTAACCAACGCCTGGCCGGTGCGGCCTACCAGGATGTTGCCCGGTTTGACGTCGCGGTGGATCACCCCCTGCGCGTGGGCGTGCGCCAGGCCGCTGCCGACATGGTACAGCAGCGCTCGCGCCGCCGGAATCGGCAGTGGACCGCCCTCCTTGATGATGGTCTCGATGGAGCAGCCCTCGACGAACTGCATCACGAAGTACTGCAGGTCCTCGAATTGGCGCACGGCGTGGATGGTGATGATGTGCTGGTGGTTGAGGTTGGCGACCGTCACCGCCTCCTGGCGGAAGCGCTGCGCCATCCCCTGGCCCATGAGCAGGGAAGGGGACATGACCTTGATCGCCACCTTGCGGTCGAGCGCCACCTCGTGGGCCAGGTACACCGCCGCCATCCCGCCGCGGCCGATTTCGCCCTTGATGTCGAACTCACCGATGGTGGCCCGCCGAAGCTTGGCCAGGATCAGATCCCAGGGTGAGGAGATCTCAGTGGCCCCACCGTCCCCAGCCACGAATGACGTGGTCTTGGACACCCCGCACAAGGGGCAGAACCGGTCCCCCAGCTGAAGCACCTGCCCGCAGTTGCGGCACGACACCGGCTCGCCGCACTTGCTACAGAACGGCTCACCGGCACGTACCGATTCATTGCAGGCATTGCAACGTGCCCCATCGAGTGTCTCTTCAGTTGGACCAGCCATCGACCATCGCACCTCGACCAGCACGCTTCCTGGCGCCAGCTAACTGCGCGTAAAGGTTTAATGACAAGGGTGTTACGAGGCCCACCTCAGGTATGACATGAGATCAAAGCCTACCCAGCCCTCACTACAGCCCCCTCGGACGTGCGAAGGGTTGCAAGTGGCGTTCCCATCCCCACAGGCCGCCCGCCTGACCAGTCCGCCCGCCTGACCGCCCGACCGCCTGTCCACCCTACCGCCCTGCCGCCCTACCACCCATCTTGGGATGTCCACCCCCAACCCAGTCAAGGACCCCCATGCCCCGCAAACCCCCCTCCAACAAATCACGCGGGATCGCCACGGCGCTCGCCGCCACCCTGGGCGTATTCGGCGTCCACCGCTTCTACGTCGGCAAGGTGGGAACGGGACTGCTGATGCTGGTGACCGGCGGCGGCGCGGGCATCTGGTATATCTACGACGTCATCATTGTCGCGAGCGGTGCCTTTCGGGACGCCGACGGCTACGCCGTGACGGAGTGGGGGCCCGAAGGTGTCGGCCGGGATCATCTCCTGGCCGAGGAGGTGATGGACGAACTCGATGCCTTGCGGGCCGACATGGTGGAAATGCAGGAGCGCATGGACTTCACCGAACGGCTGCTGACGCGCAGCACGGATGCGCCCAAGGGTGACACCGAGGATTCGTTCCCCGCCATCACGCCGAAGTGAGGGAGTGCGCAGG
>SMVY01000038.1 GCA_004357415.1 Gemmatimonadota bacterium | reverse complement strand
GCCAACGACCTCGGCCCCACGGGAAGAGTAGCCACGGCCGAGGGTCTGGAGGCCGTTGGGCTCCGCGTGGTAGGACCGCTGGGCCGGATCGCCATCGACACGCTGTGGCGGGGTGACAGTGTCACGGTGGTTGGCCTGATAGGGTTCACCACCTACGCCCACTCCTACAATCTGTTGGATCTGGAGCGCAGCGCGGCGGTGGTCGACTCGATCCGGCCACTGGTCGATATCCTGCTGGTGACGTTCCACGGCGGCGACGAGGGCTCGGCGGCGGTGCACACACCCGACGAACCGGAGTTCCTCGGGCGCGAACCCCGGGGCGACCTGCGGCGCTGGAGCCGCCAGGTGATCGACGCCGGCGCCGACGCCGTCATCGGCCACGGACCCCACGTGCTGCGGGGCATCGAGTTCTACCGCGGCCGGCCCATCGCCTACTCGCTGGGGAATTTCGTGAACTATCGAGGGTTCAATCTGAGCGGGCCGCTGGGGGTGACCGGTGTGCTGCAGTTGACGCTGGGACCAGACGGCGGCTTCCGGGACGGCCGGCTGATCGCCCTGGTGCAGTACCCCGGTGCCGGCCCGGTACCAGATCCGAGCGGCCAAGCCGTGTCTCTGGTCCGTCGGGTGTCGCGCGAGGATTTCGGCCCGTCGGCTGCGGTGATGGACGGTGACGGGACCTTTCGACCGCCGGCGATTCCCTAGCTCGGCGTTGCCACCGGCCCGTCAATCCGCTTCCGGTATTACTGCCCGGATTCCCGATCGGTGTTGTTGGACGAGGCAGTCGAATCCTCGACCAGAACCGGGGCCACACGCTGGTTGCGGGCCATGTCGTGCTCCCGCTGCTTCCGTTCCCGGAGCTGGCGCACGTTCTCCTTGAATTCCTCTCTGGTGTCCGCCATCCACGCCGAGTAGTAGATCTCCCGGCGGACCTCCATGAGGTATTCGTAGTTCTTGTCGCGGAAGTAGTTGCCGGCGTTGGGAAGCGGGAGCAACGCCAGCACCGCCGCCGGAATCTTCAGGCCGGCAAAGTAGATCCAGTTCTGGTCGATGCCGAAATCCATGCCGGCAATTTCCGTGGTCCACGAGGGGAGTGCCTGGGATTCCGCTCCCGGTTCCGCGCCGACCGAATCGAGGTAGGACTGCACGATGGCGGTGACGGCGCTGTCGATCAACTCGCCGTGAGAGCCGCCACCCGTTCCCTCACCGGCCCCGCCACCGATCCCCAGGCCGCCGATGGCGACGAAGTATTCCAGGCGGCTGGCGATCTCCTCGGGCGTGAGCGGAAGAGGCGCCACCCACAGGTGCCCGCTCTCGTATCGGGGTGCCAACCGGCCGGTTCCGCCACCAGCCGGACCACCACCGGGTATCCCTCCCCTTCCACCACCACGCAGCGGCGTGGTGATTGCCCGGGCACCCTGACGCTCGATCACGCGAGGCTCGACGGCCAAGTCGAAATCGGGCGGGACCGATTGCGGCGCCGCGGGCCGGCGGAGCACCACTTGATGCTCTATTGGACTTGTCGGGTCGGACAGGACGATGAGGCGGGTGACCGTGTCGGCCAAGGGAGACCGGCTGAACAGGGCGATCAGCCCAGCGGCAAGAGCCGCATGGACCAGGACACTGAGGCCGACGGCCACAGGGCTCCGGCGGGAGAGCTGCCCGTAGTCAACGCGTCGCTTCAACCGGTACGCTCGCCAATTCGTCGAGCAGGGGTTCTAGTCGCACGACAGCTTCCCGCGGCCGGTCTGCCCCCACGATGGGTGCGACGCGGAAGTAGCCTTCGCCGGCCGGGCCCAAGGCGGTGCCCGGCGCGCCCCCCGGGAGAGTCTCGAGTCGATCGGCCAAGTGAATCATACGCTGTCCTAGGTAGACACCGGAGCGCGGGTATCTTGTTCCGGCAGGTCGTGCCAGGCCTCTCCCAGGCCGTGCCGGGCAAAGAAGTCCTCGCACCGCGTCAAGATTTCGGCCCACGACCCCGTGGCCCGGTCGGCTGGGGGAAGGCTCTCGAGCATCAGCGGTCCGTACCGCTTCCGGTTGACGCGCGGGTCGAGCAACAACACCACGCCGACATCCCGGCGGGAGCGAATCAACCGGCCGAATCCCTGCTTCAACTTGAGGGCGGCGTGGGGCAAGAGATAGTGCATGAATCCGTCGATGCCCTGTTCTGCCAATCGTTCCAGGCGAGCGGCGGTAACCGGTTCGGTCGGTACCTTGAACGGCAACTTTGTCAGCACCAGCGCCCGCAACGCGTTGCCGGGGACGTCGACCCCTTCCCAGAAGGAGTCCGTCCCCAGGAGAATCCCGTTGCCGGCGTCACGGAACCGCTTGAGGAGCGTTTCCCGCGGCGCTTCGCCTTGAACCAGGAGCGGCCAGCGGGTCCCCAACATGCCGCGCACCTCCGCGGCCACGCGGCGCAGCGCCGCGTGACTGGTGAACAGCACGAACATGCCGCCGCCCGACGCGTGGGCCAGATCGACCACCACACGGCACACGGCCTGGTCGTGAGCCCCCTGGTCCTCACGCGGGTCGGGGATGTCGTCCGGAACGCCGAACAGGCATTGCTCGCGATAGTCGAACGGTGAGGGAAAGATCTCGCGCACCGTGACGGGCGAGGGCTGCTGGTCCAACCCCAGACGCGACTCTAGAAATCCGAAATCACCGCTCGCGGCCAGCGTGGCGCTGGTGAGCGCTACGGTCTCGAGCCGGTCGAAGATCAGTTCGCGCAGCAGCGGGGCCAGGTCGAGGGGGACGGCGGACATCCGCACCTGCTTCCCCCGCTTCCCGGCCCGTTCCAGCCAGCGCACCGTTGGGGGGCCACCCGCCCCCGGGCGCAGCGTGCGGTTGAGCCCGTCGGTAATACTCTCCAGGCGGCGGATGACTCCGCGGAGTTCCTGCATCAGTTGTTGACGCCGTTCGCTCGGCTCGGCTTGGAGCAGCCGGTCGGCGATGGTCTCCACGTGGTCTCGAATGTGCCGGAACGAGGTGATGGCTCCGTCAAGATCGGCGGTGAGACCCTCGTCCCACACGGGCTCCGCCGCAAACTCGTCGGTCAGCCTGAGGGTGTTGCCCGATTCCTGGTCGATACGATCGAACAACCTGCGGAACAGTCCCTCCGACGCCTGCCGGGCTCTGACCAGCGCCGGCTGCAACCGCTCGTGCACCAGGTCTAGGCTGGCCCGTCCCAGCAGGTCGTCCTGCAGCACCAATTCCTGGGCCAGCGTGGGAACCAGGCCCCGCCCGTTCCGCTCCAAGCGGGACAGCAGACGAGCCACCCCACGACTGGTCACGTGAATGCCGAGGTGCCCGGCGGCGACGTCCTCCAGGTGGTGTGCTTCGTCGATGATCAAACGGCGATACGGTGGCAGGACCGCGGCGTCCTGCCAATTGTCCTGTGCCTTACGCACGGCGAGGTCGGCCGCGAGCAGGTGGTGATTCACCACCACGATGTCGGCTTCGGCCGCCCGCCGCCGAGCCCGAAACAGGAAACACTTGTCGAAGTGGCGGCACTTGAGGCGAGGGCACAGATCCGACTCGGCGCTGACTTCTTCCCACACGTCGGGCGACGGCGCCACCGGCAGATCGCTCAGCGATCCGTCCGCCGTTCGAGCGGCCCACTCCATCAACACCATCAACTCGTCGTGCTGGTCCGGCTCGAACAGGGTCTGTTGTCCGGTCCCGGCCTGCTCCAGGCGTGCCAGGCACACATAGTTCCGCCACCCCTTGAGCATGGCGAAACTGGGGACGTAGTCCCCGTCAGCCAACGCGGTGCGCAGCAGCGGGAGATCCTTGCCGACGAGTTGTTCCTGGAGGTTGATGGTGTTGGTCGAGACGATCGTGCGCTCGCCGTTCTGCCTGGCCCACGCGAGGGCGGGCACCAGGTAGGCGAACGACTTGCCCACCCCGGTGCCGGCCTCCAGGACCTGTACCCCTCCGTCGTTGTAGGCGTCGGCAACGTAGGCGCTCATGTCGCGCTGGCTGGGACGGTCTTCGTAATGCCCCAACACTTTTCCGATGGGTCCCCCCTCGCCCAGAGTCTCGGCGACGGCGTAGGGGTCGAGCGGTACGATGGTCTTGGCACGGGGCACTTCCGTGACCACGTACAGGTCTCTGGCTTCGTTGTCGATGATGCCGAATCCGACGCCGGCGTCGTGCAGGGTGGCCGCGATGGTGAGGTCCGCCGATGAGGGCTCCAGCGGGCCGCCGGGATGGTTGTGGAGCAGCATCTCCCCTTGCGAGGCGACCCCGGGAAGAGCCAACACCGTGTCGGGAGTACCGCGAGCCACCGTCCGCGCCTGGGTGATCCTGCCGTCACCATCTACCGTGGCGACGAAACACACCTCACGACCACCCGCCAGCGCAATCTCCGCGGCAAGAAAGGCCGCGACATCCGGAAGAATCCGCTCGCCCGACCCACTCGAAGCATCCATCATGGCAAAGTAATCGTGGAGAGGCACCAGGGTCACCAGCTCCCCTCGCTGCCCCCGCTGCCCCCGCCGTCGTCACGTCTTGAGTTCCTTCTTCTTGGCGGCGGGGAACAACACGTTGTTGAGGATGAGCCGGTAGCCCGGTGAGTGTGGATGGAGCGACAGGTCCGTCGGCGCGTCGCCGATTTGATGTTGCGGATCTTCTGGATCGTGCCCGCCGAAGAAGGTGTATGTCCCCTGTCCCGCTTCGCCGTGAATGTACTTGACCCACGGGGCTCCAGGCTCGTCGGCCAGGATGGTGACCCCGGGCTTGAGCGTTGCGCGGGTGAACGACGTGGTCAGGCCGTAGAAGTCGGGAATGACGTCCCGGTGGTTCTGCACCAACATGGAAGCCACCGGATCGATCTTGGCGCTGAAGCTGAAGAGGGTGAACGATCCCAGCGACTGGCGTCGTGCCGGAGCATTCACCTGGTGTCCGTCGATGTCAGAGAATTGCGGGACCGTGGGACTCAGCACCAGATTGGCATTGTGGAACGCCAGGGCCCGGTCCCAGTTCATCTTGGAGGCGGCATTGGGATCCATGGGGTCACCGTCGGCGTAGCTCGCGGCCAGGTCGACGCCCGCGCCGGCAAGTGTCAAGTCGAGCGTCTCGGTGGCGGTACACATGGCAAACACAAACCCACCGTCGGTGACGAACCGACGAATCGACTCCGCCACGGCCGCCTTG
>SMVY01000037.1 GCA_004357415.1 Gemmatimonadota bacterium | reverse complement strand
CGCCACCGAGGCCGAGTCTTCCGGCAGCGTTCCCTGCGCCACCGCTTCGGCTATCAGGGTGTAGTCGAGCCAGACGTTGGCCAGAAACTCCGCGGCGTCGGCGTTGATGTTGAGCCCTCTTATGCGCGAGAGCCAGTCGCCGAGTTGTTCGGCCGTCAGCTCGTGGTCGGCAGCCGTCGCGACGATGTCGGCCCGCGTGCTGAACATGTCCGAACACCCCGCCACGGCGAGAACGGCCAGCCAGAGAAGTTTCCGCATGCACACTCCAAAATTGAAAAAGACCATACTGATTCGTCAGCGTCAGGCCGCACCCGCCACGGCTTCGAGCGCACGCACCAACGTCGGCGCCAGCGGTTCGCCGCCGAGTCGGATCAACCGCAACGACAGGGGGACCACGCGACGGACTTCCGCCCGCAACTGAACGTCTTCCAACGCGATGGTGAGACCAGCCATACGCGGGGAGGCGCCGGCCCGGAAGGTGATCCTGGCCTCCTGCCCCCGGATGAGCACGTGCTCCAGCCCCAGGCGAGCCCCGAGCGCCCGGATTCGGGCCAGATCCAGCAGCGTCCTGACCTCCACCGGCGGCGGACCGAATCGCTCCCTGAGCTCGTCCCGAAGCTCCTTAATTTCATCAGACGACCCCGCCCGCGCCAGTCGCCGGTAGATCTCCAGTTTGATGGCATCGTCCGGGAGATAGGAATCCGGGAGGTGCGCCGGGATATCCAGCACCACCTCGGGCGGCACCTCAGCCTGCCGCTGGTCCGCCCCCCGCAGGGCCTCCACGGTCTCCTCCAACCACCTGAGGTAGAGATCGAAGCCGACGGCGTGGGCGTGGCCCGACTGCTGCTGCCCCAGCAGGTTCCCCGCCCCCCGCTGTTCCAGGTCCTTGAGCGCGATGCGATACCCGGACCCCAACTCCGTGTGGTGCTCCAGGATCTTGAGCCGCTCCTCGGCGGCCGGGTCGATGGCATCCGGCGCCAGAAGATAGCAGTAGGCCCGCCGGTGGCTTCGTCCCACTCTGCCGCGCAACTGATACAACTGCGCCAGCCCCAGCTTGTGGGCGTCGTGTACCACGAGCGTATTGGCGTTGGGAACGTCCAATCCCGATTCCACGATCATGGTGGAGACGAGGATGGATACCTTGCCGGCCACGAAATCGTGCATCACCCGCTCCAGCGCTTTGGCCGGCATCTGTCCGTGGGCTACCGCCACCTCGGCGCGCGGCGCGAGCGCCCGTATCCGTGCTCCGATGGTCTCGATGGTCTCGACCCGGTTGTGCACCACGAACACCTGCCCCCCGCGGTCCAGTTCACGGGCCAACGCCTCCTCGATGAGGCCGTCGTCCCACGGCTCGACGAACGTCAGAATCGGCGACCGGTCGCGCGGGGCGGTTTCGATCAGGGTGATGTCCCGGAGCCCCGCCAACGACAGATGCAGGGTACGCGGGATCGGTGTGGCGGTGAGGGTCAACACGTCTACCGACAGCCGGAGAGCCTTCAACCGTTCCTTGTGCCGCACGCCGAACCGGTGCTCTTCATCCACGATCAGCAAGCCGAGGTCCTTGAACACCACGTCTTTCGACAACAGCCGGTGGGTGCCGATCACCACGTCGACTTTGCCCGCCGTCACCTCGGCGATGATCGCCTTCTGCTCCTTCGGCGTACTGAAGCGGGACAGCACCTCCACTCGCACCGGGAAATCCGCCAGGCGTTCGCTGAAGGTCCGCCCGTGTTGGTCGGCCAGGATCGTGGTCGGCACCAGCACGGCGACCTGCTTGCCTCCCTGGATCGCCTTGAAGGCCGCCCGCACCGCGATCTCGGTCTTGCCGTAGCCCACGTCACCCACCAGGAGCCGGTCCATCGTCCGCGGCTGTTCCATGTCCCGCTTGACCTGCTCCGTTGCCTGGCGCTGATCGGGGGTATCCTCGTACAGAAAGCTCGATTCCAGTTCCTGCTGCCACCGCGTATCGGGCGGGAAGGCATAGCCCGACGTCACTCGCCGCCTGGCGTACAGCTCGAGCAGCTCGACCGCCATCTCCTTGATGGCCGCCTTGGTCTTGTCCCGGGTACGCTTCCAACTGGTGCCGCCCAGCTTGTGGAGTTTGGGGGGCGCCCGGTCGCCGTCCTCCCCGGCGCTGCGATAGCGCTCCAGTTGATCCAGCCGGTAGAGCGGCACGTTCAACCGGTCACCGCCCAGATACTCCAGCACCGCCACCTGGATGGTGCTGCCACGGAACGGCATGGTATCGATACCGCGGTAGATGCCAATGCCGTGATCCAGGTGCACCACGTAATCACCCTCCTTGAGGGACCCGGTCGCGGCCGACGGCGCCGCCTGGCGGTAACGTCGTGCGCGCCGCAACCGCCGGGCCCGGCGGAAGATCTCGTGGTCGGTGAGCACCCGCAGGGTGGGCATGACGAAGCCGCCGTCCAGCGCGCCGAGGGCCAGCGTGGCGCCCACCTGGCGGCGGCCATCGTCGCTCAGCAGTTCGTCGAGCCGTTCGAGTTGGCCTTCGTTGTCGCACAGGATCAGCGTGGGTGTGGGGCCGCCCAGCAGCCGGCGAAGCCGCGGGAGATCGCGGTCGATGCGTTCCGGCGGAAAGAATCCGCATTGCACGTCGATGGGAGACCGGTCGTCGCGGATCCTGAGTCCCGGGAAGGTGTCCAACTGCGCCCGCCACACCGACGGTTCGACGAACAGCGACTCGCGGTCGGCCACCACCTCCCCCAGCCGGCGGGCCACTTCCAGGTGATGGTCGGCCTCGTGCCAGATCCGCTCGACCTCCTCACCGTTGGCCCCCACCGACTCCTCGATCACCACCGTGTCGCCGGGCAACAGGTCGAGGAGCGACCGCCGGGTAATGGCCTGCTCGCCGTCATCATGGGCCAGGACCGTGACGCCTGATATCGGCAGCACGGTGATGGCGTCGAGCGGTTCCAGCGACCGCTGGGACGTCAGATCGAACGCCCGCATCGACTCCAGGGTATCGCCCCACCACTCCAGGCGGGCGGGCGCGGCCATGCCGAAGCCGTACACGTCGACGATGCCGCCCCGCACGCTGAACTCGGCGACCTCCGTCACCGTCGGCACCTTGCGGTACCCCATGCTCTCCAGCCGCTCGACCAGCGACCCCAGGGTGACTTCGTCCTCCCCCGCGCCCTGGCCGGCCTGCAGCGTGATGGTCGCCTGCGCCAGCGCGTCCGGTATCCGGGTCCGTTCCGCGGTGGCGCGCGCGGTGGTGACCAGGATTCTGAGTCGTCCGGCAAGCAACGCGTCGATCGTCTCGATGCGCTCGCCGGCAATCTCGTAGTGGGGTTCGTCTTCGCCCAGCGATTCCCGCTGGGGATACAACGCCGCCGGGAGATCGGTGAGCGTCCGCAGGTCGTCGAGCCACCGCTCGCCATCGGCAGGCGTCGGCGCCACCACGGTGAACAACCGTTGGGGGAAGGTCCGGGCCAACCAGGCAACCAGCACCGCCGGGCTCGACCCCGGGAGTCCACCCAAAGCCAGGGCCGCGTTTCTGACAGGGAGGGCACGCGCCAGCTCTCGAACCGCGGGCACCCGATCAAAGGCGTCGAGTAACAGCTCCAGACTCATGATTCCCGCTTCCGCAGGCTTGCCAGGCCCACTTCGACCAGCGCCAGAGCCAGCGCCAACCACAACAACGGACCGCGCAGATCGCCACGGGCCCCGGCCGCGAACACCACGTCCCGGGCGCGTTCCGGCTCGATGATTCGGGCCGGGTGCCACAGTTGCCGGATGGCCCGGTCGCCGGCTCGCTCCAGGTAGGACTCGCGCACGTCGACGTTGGCCGCCAGGACTCCCATGGTATCGATCCCTGCGACCAGGTAGTAGAGCCCGGTTGCGGGAGGGCTGAACGGTGCCCCGCCTTCGACCGTCCAGCGCCGCTCGCCGCTGTGTACTTCCGTGGTTCTGTCGGGCAGCAACACCGTGCCGCCCGGCGTCCCCTGGCGCAGCGCCACCTCTCCCCGCGCCACCCGGTTTATCAGGGCATCGACGAACGGCACGAACTCGGCCGCCAGCGGCAGCTCCGTCCACTCCGGGTCGAGCCGGCTGCCCAACAACACCACCCCCGCGTCACGCACCATCCACGGGTCGCCGCCGACCGTCGCCAATACGCCGGTCCCGCCCGCCGTCGACCGCTCCAGGCGATAGCGCCGGGCGACGGCCACCGCGCCGACCAGCGCGCCGCTGTCACTCCGTTCGGCGGCATTCACCGGGTCGCCAAAACGCCAGGCGACGCCGCGACGGCCGAGCGCGCGATTGAGCGCTCCCACCTCAGCCGGATCGGCCGGTGGGAACACCACCGACAGACCACGGCCGAGGCCGCCTAGCGTCACCTCGTTGCCCCTCCGAACCCGCCCGTCGGCTTCGAGAACCTGCACCGCGGTGGCTAGATGGAGATCGGCCGGGTTCCACGTGACCCGAGCCACCGGAGCCACCCGGACCGCCGTCACGCGCCGGTCGTCGGCCCTGAGTTCGTCGGGATCGACCGACACCACCACCGGCCACCACCCGGGCGTCAGTCCGGTAACCGTAACAGCCACCGGCGCGCCGGGGCCCGCCAGCGCCTGCCGCTCCGGCCTGCCGCCGACCGCGACCGACAGCGCCACAGGACCATCGGCGTCTCCGGCTATGGTGACGATGAGACGACCCCCGTCGAACTGCCACGGCTGGGTCCCGGTTGCTACCGAGCCAACTCCAACGTTGGACACCACGTCGCCCTCCGGCCGCACCACCACGAGCGGAGCCTGGGTGGCCGCCGGCGACACGGCGGTCCGCTGGAGATCGGTGATCAGGAAGATCTCACCCGGGCGTTCCTCTCCCGCCAGGATGGCGTCCGCCTGCCTGATGGCCGCTCCCAGGTCGAGCCTCATGGACGAGGTTGCCAGACTGTCGACCACACGGGTGAGCGTTTTTCGGTCACCGCTCCGAGCCAACCCGTCCGCCGTCAGCAACCACAGGGCGTCTTCGGCAGTGGCCCGCGAGAGCACCTCGGCGGCGGCCCGCCTGAGCGGCTCCCCCACGGCCGTACCCCCGGCGACGGCGCCGCTGCTCACGGAGTTGTCGACGATGACCACCAAGGCACTGGGGGCGTGGCCCGGTACTCCACTGATGGGGACGCTGGGGCCCGACGCGGCCAGCATCAGTGCCACGATGAGCGCCGTGCGCACCAGCAGGAGGAGCAGGTTTCGGATGCGGAGTCGCCGCTGGTGCTCGCGCGCGGTATCGACCAAGTAGCGTACCGCCGGGAAGATCACCGTGGGCGGCCGGCGCCGGGCAATGAGATGCAGGATGATGGGGATGGCCGCGGCGCCCAGGCCGAGCAGCATCCACGGATGGAGAAAACTCACGTGACCCCTGACGGCGAAGCCAGCGCCTCACGCAACGCCAACCCAAAGGGGGTGTCCGAGGTGATGCAGTGATAGCTGATGCCGTTGCTGCGGCACGCCACCCGCCACGCCTGGACCGCGCGGCTCACGGTCTTCTGGTACACACCGGCCCAATCACGGGGCCTGAGGATGACGGCTTCACGGGTCTCTGGGTCTTCGAAGCGGACCTCCTGCAGCCCTTCGAGGGTCACCTCGCCCGGATCCATCACGTGCAGTACCAGCACCTGGTGTCCCCGATGCCGCAGGAACTTGAACGCCTTGAGGGCCGCGTCGCGGTCGAGCAACAAATCGGAAATGAACACCACCAGGCCCCGGCGGCGTAGCAGGTCCACCACCCGTGCCAGCGCCGGCCCGGCCGCGGTACCGTGGCCTGGTTCCAATCCGTTCAGTTCTTTCAGCAAGCGGCGCCAGTGCGTCATCCGGGCCTTGGCCGGCGTGACCGACCGCACCTCGTCATCGAAGGTGATCAGTCCGGTGGCATCGTGTTGCCGCAGCAGCACCAGCGCGATGGCGGCGGCCAGGCGCTTGGCGTACTCGAGTTTCGTCAACAGCGTGTCGGGCGACCCGGTCCAGGCCATGGAGCGGCTCGCGTCCAGCACGATCATCGCCCGCAGGTTGGTCTCCTCCTCGAATTGCTTGACGTAGAGCCGGTCGTTCCGGCCGAGGACCTTCCAATCGATGTAGCGCAACTCGTCGCCGGGTTGGTACATGCGATACTCGGCGAATTCCACCGAGAACCCCCGCTTGGGGGAACGGTGCAATCCCGTGAGAAACCCCTCCACCACGCCCTCGGTCGACAACTCCAAGCCACCGAGACGGGACACTTCCACCGGGTCCAGCAGGTCGAGCCGCATGTGATCGAGCATTGCCTCCAATAGCGGGCAAGGAACGTAGGCGGGTTGCCCCCAATGTCAACGCACGGAAGAAATCCCCGGACCAGTATGCCACCTCCCTGGCAGAGGCAGCTTTCCGAGCATCCCAGCAAAAGGAACCCCTGCGCACTGCGACCTGCGACCTGCGCACTCCCGTCATGTTGTCATCCACCCGGGACACGACGACCAAACCGGCACCCCGGTGTCATTTCTCAAATATCTATCCGACAACGAGTTATGGGAACCGGCGCGGCGGCATGGCCCGTGCAACTACAGGCCCCAGGAAGCACTGGAAAACCCCGGCTGCGCCGTCACCGGATCCGGGCCCGCCGGACCGGGCGAAACACCGCCGGGCGGGCGGCCGTACCATTGTGTGGAGGCCATGAGGCCCGCCCGGTGCCGCGTTGACCCGGCCAGGGCTCGGGCCATTAGTTTGCCCTGGCGAGCCGGATTCGCCCAACCCATGACAAGAGAGACCCCTGTGAAGCCAACATTGTTCCGCTGCCTGGCTGTGGCAGCACTTGCCTCGGCGGCGGGAAGCCCCCTGACGGCCCAGACGGCCGCTCCGGAGGACCCGACCAGCGTGATCACCCCGGACGCCATCTACCAGCATCTCAGCGTCATCGCCCATGATTCGATGATGGGACGGGACACGCCGAGCCCGGGACTCGAAATGACGGCCCAGTACATCGCCGACCGGTTTGCCAGCCTCG
>SMVY01000036.1 GCA_004357415.1 Gemmatimonadota bacterium | reverse complement strand
GTCGTCGGGGCGGGCACGGTGTTGAGCGTGCAGGACGTGGAGCGGGTCGCGGAAGCCGGGGGCCGTTTCGCCATGTCGCCGGTGTTCGACGCCGAGGTAGTAGCCGCGGCGCACCAAAACGGCTTGCTGGCGGTACCCGGCGCGGCCACTCCTGGCGAGATCCTGGCCGCGTACCGCTCGGGCGCCAAGATGGTGAAGGTGTTCCCCGCGGCAGCATTGGGTGGACCGCTGTTCCTCAAGGCGGTGCGCGGCCCGCTACCAGATATCCCGCTGGTGCCCACCAGCGGCCCCACGGCGGACACCTTGGCCGAGTATTTTGCCGCCGGCGCATGTGCTGTCGGCATCGGCGGCGAAGTCTTTCCCCCGGGCTTCACCCTGGAGCACGTCGAGCAAGCCGCCCGGCGGGTCCGCCGGGCGGTTGAGGCGGTAGCGCTCTAGCAGGAGTTGCCCGCGGTGACCCGTCTGGCGAGCTTACCCGCCGTGACCGCCCCTCCCGTCTCCGGATTCACCCTGGTCAGGAACGCCATCCGGCTCGACTTCCCGGTCGAGGCGAGCATCCGGTCCATCCTTCCTCTATGCGACGAAGTCGTGGTCAACATCGGCAAGTCGGACGACGATACCCTCGATCTCGTTAGGGGCATCGACGATCCCCGGATCAGGATCATCGAGTCGGAATGGGACTTCAGCGGCGACCACCGGGTGCTGGCGGACGAGACCCAGCGGGCGATGAGGGCCTGCCGCCATCCGTGGGGCATCTACATCCAGGCCGATGAAGTGCTGCACCACGACGCTGTTCCGCTGCTGCGAGACGCCATTGCCCACCATGACGGGAACAGCGCCGTCGAAGGATTGCTGCTGCACTACCGGCACTTCTATGGCACGCCCGAGTACCTGGCCACCTGCCGGGGCTGGTATCCCTACGAAGTCCGCGTCGTGCGGCTGGGCGACACCTGGGACATTCGTTCCTACCGTGATGCCCAGGGGTTCCGCGTCGGGGCCTCGGACCGGAAGATCCGGGTCAAGCGCACCGACGCCTGGATGCACCACTACGGCTGGGCCAGACCCGACCCGGCACTGGTGGAGAAATTCAAGACCCATCAGAGTATCTACGGGGGACCGGCGCAGGAGGACCTGGAGACCGTCAGGCTGGCATGGCAGCCGGGGATTCGCCGCTACAGCGGCACCCACCCGGAGGCCGTTACCGGCTGGGTGGCCCAACGGCTGGGCTCCCTGGAAGAACGGGTGTTCCCCCGGGAATGGCGCTGGCAGCACCTGCGTGACCACGCCACGGCGCTGGTGGAACGGGTGACCGGGCGCCGGCCGTTCGAGTTCCGCAACTACCGCGTCATCTGACGGGCGCTACGACAACACATTCAATAGATAGGCCTTCAGCCGTGTCCAGGCATCCAACGCCGGCGCTGTGGCGTTGTCGGGGTCGCGGTCGACGTGCAGCCAGAATCCGTGGCCCACGTGGTCGTACACGTGGATGTCGTTGTCGATGCCGATGGACCTGAGCGCGGCGGCGAACCGGTCGACCTGATCGGGTGGAATGCCGCGATCGTTGGCCGCGAAGGTGCCGTAGACCGGATGGGTGAGGGCACGCAACACCTCCGGATCCTCCACCAGCCGACCGTAGAAGATGGCGGTTCCCTCGTGCTGTTCACCTTCCAGGCCATAGCTCAGGGCAACACCACCACCGAAGCACCATCCCATGACCGCGATCTTGCCGGTCACGTCCGGCCGGGCCCTGAGCCAACGTGTAGCCGCGTCGATGTTGGCGACCATGGCCGGCTCATCCGCCCGGGCCTCACCCATGAGCGCCATGTTCTCGTCACGGGTGGTGCCGGCTCGGCCGCGGTACAGGTCGACCGCAAACGCCAGGTAGCCTTCGGCGGCCAACTGGTCGGCGACTTGGCGAATGTTGTCGCTCAACCCGTTCCATTCGTGGATAAGAATGACCGCCGGGAACGGGCCGTCACCATCTGGCACCGCCACGTAGCCGGAAGTGCGATCGTCATCCGCCAAGTACGTGACGGCTTCCCCCGAGGGCGCAGGCGCCGTGCCGATTATTGCGGGAGGGAGTTCGCCGGGGCCGGTGGGTTTGACCGCAGCCTGTCCCATGGCGGGCTCGGCGTGGAAGGCGATTCCGAAACCAAAAAACAGCAACGCCTGTACCATACGCTTCGGCAACATGGTTCTCCCCCGGGAGTAAGCTAAACGAACACAACGCACTAATGCTGTCGGCATTCTACCACTTCTGATGACATCAAGGGCAACCCAAAAGTTTGCACCCATACCTGGGCGGCGCAAATCCCCTTCGTTCATTCCCTGCGCTCTGCGCTCTGCGTCCTGCGTCCCACGTCCTACGTCCTACGCCCTACGCCCTATTTCCCCTGAAAATAGATCACCCCACCACCAATCCCCCCAACCATCACATCCAGGTCGCCGTCCGCGTCGAGGTCGGCGAACACTGGGGCGGAGTAGGCGAACACGTCAAACGGCAGTGGATCGGTCAGCTCGAATCGTGGCTCGGTGCGGCTCCCGGTGTTGCGGAACACGACCAGGCCGTCCGACTCGGTACCGACGACCATGTCGTAGTCGCCGTCGCCGTCGAGATCGACGAAGACCGGAGCACTGCGGCGTCCCACGTCGATGTCCTGGTACTCGTCGCTCACCAGGGTGAACACCGGCTGCTGTGGTGAGCCGGTGTTGCGATAGAAGTTGATCGCCCCGGACGCCTCCCCGACGAACAGGTCGAGGTCGCCGTCATCATCGATGTCGACCAGGGCCGGGGTGCTGTTGCTTCCCCGGGTGAGCTTGACGATAGCGGGATGCACCAGTTCGAAGACGGGCTCGGTACGGTCGCCGGTGTTGTCATACCATGCCACCGTGTTGCGCCACGATCCGAGGATCATGTCGAGATCGCCGTCACCGTCGAGGTCGCCGAACGCCGGGGCGTAGTGGTAGGAGCCCTCGATGGGGAGGAAACCGCGCAGCTGGAACACGGGGTCACTGGCCGAGCCGATGTTCTCGAACCGGTAGATCCGTGAACTCTGCAGATTGGCGGGGTCGATCTTGTTGGCGAGGAGGAGATCGAGATCGCCGTCACCGTCGAGGTCGACCAGCTGAGGAATGCTTTCGCTGCCGACGTCCACGCCGTTGAGATAGCGCTTGGTGGTGACCGTGTACTGGCCCGCCGGGTGTTGCCGCAGGAAATACAGGTTGTCGGCGGTGGTGAGATTGGGATTGAACGCCCCGCCCAGCACCCCGATCACCAGGTCGAGGTTCTGGTCATGGTCGACGTCGCCGAAAGCCATGGCATTGTAGCCGCTGGTCAGGACCGGGTTCCCGACCGGGAACTGCACCGGGTCCGAGTTGAGGCGCGGGCTGGCGCACGAGCCGGAGTTCTCGATGAACAGCAGCCCTTGCTCGAAGAAATCACCCCAGAATAGATCGAGGTCGCCGTCGTGGTCGATATCGGCCAATGCCAGGGTATTAGCCCCGTGGAGGCTTCCCATCAGGTTGGCGACGATTTCGATGTCCTCGAACCGGTCGGTGATGTGGCGGAACCGCGGCACGTCGGCCGTGTCGACACCCTCGGCTTCGTAGCGGGAGATGGTGCCGACCAGCCGGCCGATGAACAGGTCGAGCTTGCCGTCGCAATCGAGGTCGCTGACGTTGGGGATGTTCTGTCGGTCGGAAAACAGCGGCACACCACTGATGTCGCGGAGGGTATCGGCCGCCAGGACGAAGGCCGCCGTTTGCGGCGTTCCCTCGTTGCGCCAGTAACTGATGTAGCTGAACCGCTTCTCGCCCAGGAGATCGTAATCGCCGTCGCCGTCGATGTCGGCAAAGCGGTACCACTCGCCCACGTTCAGATCGTGGAACGCGTCCGTGCGCCAGCGGTAGCGCGGTTCGGCTGGGCTCCCCACCTGCTCGAAGAACATGATCTCCCCGCCCCGCTCCTGGACGAACAGGTCGAGATCGCCGTCGGCGTCGATGTCCACCAACTGTGGCCGCGGCACGTTGAGGCCACCGAGAAACGGGTGGGCGTAGCGGTCGCCGGCCTCGGTGCGGACGTCGAAGTCGTCGACCACGCGCTGGTAGCTCGAAGCAACGGTTTGGGCCGCGAGCCCTCCGCCGGCGGTGGTCGCCGGCACCGCGCAGCCACCGAGGAGCGTCAGAGCCAGCCCCACGGGAGCGACTCGCCGGCGGGCGATCCTCATCGCGTTCCTGCTGACTGGGCGTACCGGGTCATGGTTCCCATTCCGGCAGGATAGCGATCGACCTCGATCACGGTTTCGATGGTGTTGCTGGCGGTGTTGATCACCACCACCGTTCCCACCTGCCCGCCCTCCTCCCCGCCGTCGTGCTCGCGGGGCGTATAGGCGCCCTTGAGATTCCGGTTGGAGATGTAGACGTACTTGCCGTCGGCGGACACGGCGCTGCCGTGCGGCTCGGCCAGACCGGGGCCGGTGATGGTAGTGACCACCGCGAGCGTTTCGAGGTCCACCACCGACACCGAGTTGTCGTCCTTGTTGCCCACGTACAGAAAGCGTCCGTCGGGGGTGATCACCGGGTGCCACGGCTGGTGCCCCACCTCGATGGTCCCGGTGAGCCGGATGGTCGGGGACTGGCTCACGTCGAACACCAGCAGGGTGCCGGTCAACTGACCGGAGGCGAGCAGGGTGTTCCCGTCCGGCGTCAGGGCAAACTGTACCATGGTGTGGGTGGTGCCGTCGAGAGTTTCCAGTTCCACCGCGTCGGTCTCGGTGTCGTAGGCGCCCAGTTGATTCAGGGCCAGGCTGGCGCTATAGACGAACCGTCCCCTGGGGCTGACGGCGATGGCGTGGGGACGGGGAAAGAACACGTCCACTTCATCGAGCTCCATGGTGGTACGATCGACGACGCCGATCCGTTGAGGCGGATTGACTGCCGCCATGGAGCGGCCCACGTAGAGCCTGTCGCTGGACGGGTCGAGGGCCATCATCCCCGGGCGCTCGAACTCGAGTTGGCCCACAAGCTGGTTGTCGCGGTCGAACTTGAGGACGCGGTTCTCCGCGATGAGCGAGAGGTACCACGCCGAGCCGTCGGGTTCCACCACCACGTGGTGGGGCTTGGCGGTGGCACTGAAGCCCAGGGCCTGGAGATCGACGGTTTCGACAACCGTGTTGCTGGTCATGTCGATGATCGACACCAGCGCGCTGTTCTGGTTGGCGACGTAGAGCCACGGTGTGGTGTCGCTGTGAACGGTCTGAGTATGCTGGACCGCCGCCGTGCGGGCGCAGAGGAATCCGGTGAGCCCGACGACCGCCATGGCACTGAGTCCTGCGAGACGAAACAGTCTGGTCATGTCGCATCAGTGGTGGAAAGGGAAAGGGAGCCGGAGCGGCGGCTCGGCCGCCTCCCCGGACTCCCTGACAATACCCAATTTCGTTGCCGTTCGCGTCCGTCAGGGAACCGGCTGCTCCTTCTTCTTGAGGAAGAAGACCCCTTCCCGGCCGCTGGTGACGACGATGGTGCCGCTGGCGAAGAATGGGTAGTTGCTCCAGGCCCCGTTGAAGCTGGGCGAGTTGTCACCGTAGGGCACCGTGTCGAAGTAGCCCGTCTCCCGCGGGTTTTGGGGATCGCTGATGTCGATCACCCGGATACCGGCAGTGTAGTTGCTCTGATACAACGTGTTGCCCTTGATGTACATGTTGTGATCGATGGCGCCGGTGGCGCCCATGAACTCCGTGGCCAGGATGGGGTCGTCGAGGTCTGACACGTCCCACACCAGGGTGCGGGTACGATCGTAGCTCCCGTTGATCTCATCCAACTCGTCGCCGAGGAAAAAATACTTGTGATCCTCGGTGATCCACCCCTGGTGAGCGTAGGCCACGTTGGGGTAGGCGGCACTCGACAGCGCCTCGGGGTTGGCCTTGTCGGTCACGTCCGCGATCGACAGGGCCGTCTCATTGGCGCCGAAGCAGATTTCCTTGCCGTCGTGCTCGCTGTCCGGACCGTGATAAATCACGCACATGGCGTCGTGCGAGTAGCCGGTGCCGGACCGGCCCGTTTCCGAGTCGGCGAAGCACCCCGCGAACGTCGGCTGATCGGGCTGCTCTAGGTTGATCATGTGGAGCCCGCCGCCGCATGTTTCCCCACCGCCACTGGCGCCCACGGCATAGGCGTACCCGGTCTCCTCGTTGATGACGATGTTGTGCGCACTGTGGATCTCGTCGTAGTGGGCGGTCTCCTCGAAGGTGACCGGCGCGTTGCTGACGTCGCGCAGCTGGGTAAGATCGAACACCTGCATGCCGTGCGCCGCGGCGCCGTCAGCCACGATGTACACGTAGTTCCGGTAGACCTTCATGTCGCGCCACACGCTGCCCGGCGATGACGCGGTCTTGGGCAGCTCGCCTAGATATACCGGGTTGTAGGGATCGCTCAGATCGACGAACGCCGTGCCGTCCAACCGGCCGATGATGGCGTACTCGCGACCCGTCTGGGGATCGGTCCAGCCCCACACGTCGTTCAACCGCACGCCGCGCCCGCCTCCGACGGCCGAGACCGGGAGGAACGACACGATGTCCACTGAATTGCACTCGAACGCGGCAGCGGTACCATCTTGGCAGGCCACCTCACCGCCGACGATGGCGTCCATCCCCTTGGACTCGCTCAGGATCTTGCCGGTGGCCGTCCACCGGCCCTCGACCCTGGTGTACACCAACGCGGTGCCCGCGCCATAGTCGTCTCCCGGGATGCCTACTACCGCCACCTCGGAGCCGGCGGCCACGGACCCGGCAAAGAAATCTCTCCGCTGGAGATCGCCGGCCGTGAGCTTGGTGACGCCGGTCCAGTCGCCGGTGGTTTCGTCGCGCGAAAACAGGTACACGACACCCTGGAACCCGTTGGCCCCCGGCGCCCCCACCCAGGCACTCTGGCCGTCAAAAGCCAGGGATGTGCTGAACCGGTTCTGGCGCGAGCCGTCGAACGGCACCAGGCTGGTCCGCTCGTGCCACTCCTCCGTCTCAGCATCGTACTCGAACGAGAACACCGCACCGGTGAACTTGTTGAAGCGCGGCGCCCCGATCAGCACCCAATCGCCGTGGGAGGCGATGGAGCGGCCGAACCGGTTGTTCTTCTCGATGGCTCCGGCCTGCAACTTGGCCGTTTCGCTCCAGGCCATCGTGGCGTTGTCGTATTCGAAGACGTAGACCTCACCCTTGTTGTCGTCCTGCCGCGGCGCGCCGATGAGCGCCCGCGTTCCGTCGAGGGCTAGGCTGGTGCCGAAGCGGCCGCCGGCCGACATGTCGCTGCCGACAAGGACGGCGCTCTGAACCCAGCGTCCCTGGTCGTCCCGCCGAAAGGTGTACACCCCGCCGGTGGTGTCGTTCCGGGCCGGGGCCCCAACCAGCACCAGATCGCCATCGATGGCCACGGCCGTCCCGAACCGGTCATTGGCGGCACCGTCGTCAGCCGCCAGCCGGGTGATTTCGACCCAGGCGCCGCTGGCGCTCTTCTGGAAAATGAAGGCCGCGCCGCGACCCGAATCGGGCCGGATCGACCCGACGATCATCAGCCCACCGCTGACCGCGATGGCGCCACCAAAACGGTCGCCCGCCTCGCCGTCCGAGGCGCTGATGGCCGCCGCTTCGGTCCACGTCCCGCTGGCGTTTGGCCGGAACACATAGACCATCCCGGGAATCATGTTGTTCCCCGGCTCTCCCACGAGAACCTCGCCATCACCCACCGCCAGCGCGTTGCTGAACCCCAGCATGGCCGGCGGGGCTACCGCGGAGGAGCGAAACGTTTGCGCCGCCGCAGGGACCGCGGCCACCACGGCCGCTAGAACAGGGAGCAGAAAGGAACGAGTCCGGTGCATGTCAATCCTTGGTTGAGGTGCCAAACAAATCACCGCCCCAGGAGCCGGCGCATAAACCAGGCGCCCAAGGACATGAAGCCGTGGAAGATAGCAGAGCGGCCCGGGAATTACCGGCGACCGGGCCTTCAACCACTACGGACCGGCCCAGCGGGAGTTTCGGCGGCCGCCCGTCCTGGCCGGGCGCCTTGCCCAGTGAAGAACACCGGGCCGGCCCTCGAGGTTCTGCCAACTGGAATCCGCGATACCGGCGGTGTAGCTTTCTGCCGTCCACCCCGCCGATGAGGTCGCATGAGCACACAGGACACCGCGCGCCGCTGGAACGAGTTGTTGGCACCCTATTACGGCCCAGACCGGCGCCGGAGCATCACGCAACTGGCCCTCACGGCTACCATCTTCGCCGGCTTGTGGTTCACGATGTTGTGGAGCCTCCGGGTGGGCTACTGGCTCACGCTCCTCCTGGCCTTCCCTACGGCCGGGTTCCTCATGCGGCTGTTCATAATCCAGCACGATTGCGGGCACGGGTCGTTCTTCAAGTCGCAACGGGTCGCCAACGCTGTGGGGTTCGTCATCGGCGTCCTCACGTTGACGCCCTACCACTATTGGCGGAAAACCCACGCCTACCACCACGCCCATTCCGGCGATCTCGATTTCCGTGGCTTCGGCGACATCGACACCATGACGTTGCGGGAATACCTGGCCCTCCCCAAGAACCGGCGACTGGCCTACCGGGTGTACCGCAGCCCCCTGATCCTGTTCCTCATCGGCCCGTTGTTCCACTTCATCATCAAACACCGGTATCCCTGGGACATCCCCCGCTCCTGGACCCGGGAGTGGCGTTCGATCTGGTGGACCAACGTGGCACTGGTGTCGGTGTTGGTCGTGGCCTGGCTGACGATCGGGCTGGGCCCGTTCCTGCTGATCCAGATCCCCGTCACCGTGTTCAGCGCGTCACTGGGCGTATGGCTGTTCTACGTGCAGCACCAATACGAGACGACCTACTGGTACGACCACCCGCAATGGGACTACTTCGAGGCCGGGCTCCACGGGAGTTCCCACCTGGCTCTCCCCAAACCGCTCCAGTGGCTCACCGGCAACATCGGCTTGCACCACGTGCATCACCTCAGCGCCCGGATCCCCAATTACAAACTCCCAGCTTGCCTGGCGGCCACCCCGGAACTCCAAACGGCCACCCGCATAACCATGGTAGACGGAATCAAGACCATGGCGCTGGCACTGTGGGATGAGAAACACAAGGAACTGATCCGATTCAAGGATGTCCCATTGGCCCTGGAGCGAGGGGCGCTGGAAGGAATTTAGGGCGGGGGCAGCGGATACTTTCGTCTGGGCACGCCGCTGTCAAGCTCTCACCGGCACCCTACCACCGGCATGTTGCCATGCCGAGGTATCACCCTAGCGCCCCAGCAGTTCCCCCAACCTAATCCGATAGATATCCCCGTCGCCCGAGCGGTGGCTGGTGAAATACAGCCAGGTACCGGTGGGGTCCATGTAGGGCCCGTATTCATACTCGGCGGTGTTGACAGTAGGACCCAGGTTCCGGGGCTTCGACCAGAGACCATCGCGAAATTCGCTCAGGTAGAGATCGTCACCGCCGAAGCCGTCGGGATGGTCGGTAATGACCAGGATCATCCACTCTCCGGAGGGGCTGACCCACAGATCCGACTGACTCTCCGACGAGTTGACAGGCGGGCCGAGGTTCTCCACTTGGGTGAACCGGTTACCGTCGCGGTGGGCGCGGTAGATGTCGCCTTGGACGTGGCCGCCGTCCCGCCGCGAGTAGAAATACAGGGTCCCGTCTTCGGTGAGCGACGAGTGACCCTCAGCGGCCTCGCTGTTGACCTCACCAGCAAGAGGCACGGGCCCATACCAGTTGCCGTCGGCGCGGCGTGCCACCCACAGGTTGTAGTCGACGCGTGCTGTCTCGGCCCCGGGCAGCGGCCGATTCGAGGTGAAGATGAGACAGTCGCCTTCGGGCGTGGGCCGGGGCGCGCGGTCGCTCGCTGCCGTCCCTGAGAAGGGGAGTATCTCGGGATCGCTCCAGGCACCGTCTCGCCACTCGCTGTACATCAATACCTGGTCGGACCAGCCGTGCCCCTCCTTAACCCGGGAGAAGTACAACACCCGTCCATCGGCACTCACGGCGGGGAAGGTGTCGCCTCGGTCGCTGGACACCGTGCCCTGGCCTACGAGTTCGGCCTGGGGACTTTCCTGCGCCGCGAGTGGCGCCATCGCGCCCCATAGTACTACACCGATGAACCGGTACAGCCGCATCGGTGTGCCATCCGTCACCATGGTCTGCTCCTTAGCGTGTTCGGATACGGAGCCGCTGGATCCGGCTCCACTAGGGACCCTTCCCATGATGACGCGCTTCCTCGCCGCCGTGTTCCAACCGGATCTCCGGCCGCCAGCGGAACCGCTCCAGCCACGGATTAGCGGCCCCCTCCACCGCGTCGGCGATGATCCCTCCGAGGACGGGGGCGAACTTGAAGCCGTGGCCCGAGCCGCCGCTAGCGACGGTCAGGCCCGCCAGGTCCGGGTGGCGATCGATCCAGAAGTCCCCGTCCCGGGTGTCGGAGTAGAGGCACAGACGGCTGGCCACCACGGGCGCGTCGGCCAGGAGGGGAAAGGTCTCCTGCAGGAACGCGCGCTGATGGGCCTCGGCTCCGGCGGGGATTTCCCGCGGACCGTCGGGATCGGTATCGGTGCCTTCAGAGTGGGTGGCGATTTTGACGGCACCATCCCGGCTCAGCGGGAACCCGTAGAAACCGGTGTGAACGATGTCAGCGGTAAACACCGGAAACACCTCCGCGCGGAAGGCTTCGGGATTGCTCGGCGCGTAGTGGAACACCGGGTGGCCCGACGAGCGGAACAACGGCGCCAGTTCCGGGACCAGTTTGGTCACCCAGGTCCCGGTTGCCACGACCACCTCGTCCGCATCGAGCACCGCGCCGTCCTCCCCGGTTATCCCGACGACGCGGGCGCCGTCCTTGGTCAGGCCGGCGACGCGGAACCGCTCGCGCACGACAACCCCTTCCGTCTTGGCCCACTCGAGGTTGGCGACCACCACCTTGCTGCTCTCGGCATAACCGCCACGCGCGTGGTAGAACCCATCGACGTGGTTGCCGGTACTCCACGCCGGGAACCGGCGTGCAATCGACCCGGCATCCATCCGATCCGGCGCGTGGCCCCGGCGGTTGAGCAACTGCCAGCTCTCGAACTCGAAACCACCCGGAGCCATCGGCCGACGGCACACCATGAGCACCCCGGTCTGGTGGAACAACGGACCGGTACCGTCCTCACGCCACTGGTCGTTCCAGTCATCCCATCCCTCGAGCGCCTGCTCCACCAGAGCCATGTGGTGCTCGTCGGTACCGTACTCCATGCGAATGATCTTGGAGATATCGGTACTGGCAGCATCGGGATGAGGAATGGGCCCGGCATCGACCAGGGTGACCCGGTGCCCGCGCCGTCGCAGCTCGAGCGCAGCGGTGACACCAAAGATGCCGGAACCGATGATAATGACGTTGAAGTCGGACATAGCCGGGAGCCAAGGAGCCAGAAACAATCAAGAATCAAGAATCAGGAATCAAGAATCAACCCTTCACCACCTACCACTCACCCCCCAAGGCCAACCATCACGAGGCCGCCAACCATCATGTAGACCACGATCCGTTTTCTCGTCATGGCTACGGGAGAAGATGAATATTAAATATTGAATGCCCAGAATAATGAATAATTAACGTCCGGTAGAACCCCACGTCCCACGCCCTACGTCCACGCCCTACGCCCTCGTCCCTTCTTCTGGTCGCGCACCAGTTGCCTGGCCGCGAGCCGCCCGCTCTGTCCGGTGATCCCTCCGCCGGGATGCGTTGCCGGACCACACAGGTACAGACCGCCCACCGGCATGCGGTAGTGGGACCAGCCGGGGATGGGCCGCATGAACAGGATTTGGTCGAGAGCAACTTCGCCCTGATAGACTTGCCCCTCGGTCAATCCAAACCGGTCTTGCAGATCGAGTGGAGTCAACACTTCACGGCCCACGACAGCATTGGCCATGTTGGGCGCTGCGTCCTGCAGAATCCGCAAGGCCAGGTCGCCAATCGCCTCCCGCTCGGACTCGCCCCACGATCCGTCCCGCCGGTGGAACGGTGCGTAATGCAGCCAGGCGGACAACACGTGGCCGCCCTCAGGCGCCAGGCTCGGGTCGGACACCGACGGGATGACCAACTCCAACGCAAGCCGATCGGATACTTCGCCGTACTTGGTGTGGTCGTACGCCTTTTCGAGATAGTCCAGACTGGGGCACAACACCACGGTGCCGCGCAGGTCGGTGGCGTCCAGTCCGGTGAAGTCGGGAAGTTCCCCCAACGCCAGGTTCACTTTGGCCGCTACTCCCCGGTACCTGACCCGTGCTGCCATGGCGGCGAACTCGGGATCGAGGTGCACCGGATCGACCAAATCGGAAAAAGTCCGCCGGACGTCGTAGCCGGACACGACGGCTCGCGCGGGGATCTCTTCGCCGGAGTCGAGGACTACACCGGTCGTGCCTCCCTCTGTTACCACAATCTGCGCGACACCCGTGCCGGTGCGGAACTCCACCCCGCGCTCCCGGGCTGAGACCTCCAGCGTCCAGGCGAGATGGCCCACACCCCCACTGATGATCGGTCGGCCCCGGGGGACGGCCGTGGCTCCCACCTGCTGGTGCAGCAGCCCGAAGGCAGTGCCCCCGCTCCGGGGCCCGAGGGCAAGGTGCCGCACCGCGACCACGCCGAGGGCACCCTTGAGGAGGTCGTCTTCGAACCAATCGTCGAGCAGATCCGCCACCGGCATGGGAAAAGTCCGCAGAAACTCCATCAACTCCACCCGACCCAGCCGGCGCACCCGCGCCGCCAACCGCAGGATGGTCATCAGGTCTCCCACTCCGCCTTCACCCGGCCGGGGTGGAAGCCGGCGGTACATGTCCGTCAGGAGGCCGGCTAGAGTGGTGATGCGGTCGCTGAACGCCGGCCACCGATCGGCGTCTCCGGGCGATGCCTGGCGCAGTGATCCGGCTGTTGCCTCCAGGTCGGCCGAGAGCCTCAGTGCCGGTCCGCCCGGCCTCGGCGCCACCATCAGCGGTTCCCCCAACGAGTACTTCAGCCCATGGTGCGCCAGTGCCAGGTCGGCAACCACTGCGGGCGACAGGTAACCGGGCGAGTCGAGGCAGGAATCGAACCGGTACCCCGGTACCACCTCCCTCGTTACCAGCGTGCCACCCACCGATTCCGCTCCGTCTACCACCAGCACGTCGAGCCCTGCCTTACCGAGGTATCCGGCGGCAACGAGCGACTCGATCCCGCTGCCGAGCACGATTACGTGGTAGCGTTTGGCCGTCATGATCCGCGCCAGTCGGCCAGGATTTCCCGTGCCGCCAGGCGGCCGGAGGCGCCCATGATGCCGCCCCCGGGGTGGGTGCCCGAGCCGCACTGGTAGTAGCGCTTGACGGGGGTGCGGTACTTGGCCCACCGCGCCGCGGGCCGGAGGAAGAACAGTTGGTTCAGCGCCAACTCCCCGTGGAAGATGTTGCCTTCGGTGAGCCCGGCGATGTCCTCGATGTCCTTGGGCGTGATGACCTGCCGGTGGAGGATGGCCGATTTCAAGTTGGGAGCGTACTCGGCGAGCGTGTCGATGACCGCGTCCCCGAACGCCTCGCGCTTGGCGTCGGTCCACCCGCCGTTGAGATCATAGGGCGCGTACTGCACGAAGATCGACATCACGTGTTGTCCGGGGGGCGCCATCCCCGGGTCGATAACCGACGGGAAGATGCAGTCCATGAACGGCCGGCGCGAGAACTCGCCGTACTTGGCGTCGTCGTAGGCCCGCTCCAGATAGTCGATGCTGGGACTGATCGAGATCGCCCCCGCCAGGTGGGCACCAGGGCCCGGCATACAAGTGAAGTTGGGCAACTCGCTGAGCGCCAGGTTGACCTTGCCGGACGAGCCCCGGTAGCGGTAGCGGCGCAGGCCGTCGATCAGATCGTCCGGCAGCAGCGATTGGTCGAGGAGTTGCAGGAACGTACGCCGCGGATCGAGGGCCGACACCACCGTGCGGGCCCGGATCTCGGTGCCGTCCTCCAATGCCACCCCGACGGCCTTGCCCCGCTCGACCATGACCCGTTCCACGGACGCCTCGGTGCGTATTTCGACGCCGGCAGCGCGGGCCGCACCGGCGATCGCCTCGCTGATGGCTCCGGTCCCCCCTCGGGCAAAGCCCCAGGCGCGGAAGGCGCCGTCGATATCGCCCATGTAATGGTGCATCAGCACGTAGGCCGTCCCCGGAGATCGCGGTCCGAGGAACGTGCCGATGATGCCGCTGGCCGACTTGGTGGCCTTGAGCGGTTCACACTCGAACCAGTCCTCCAGGAAATCGGCGGAACTCATCGTCATGAGCCGATAGAGCATGTGGAACCGCTCGGGGCCCAGGTCGTGAAAATGCTTGCCCAGCTTGAGGAGGGACTTGAGGTCGCCGGGACTGAGCGAGGTCGGGTCGGGCGGGATCATGCCTAGTATGGGCCGCACCGCCATGGCCATGTGGTGCATCAGCCGCCCGAACTCGTCGTAGGCTTCGACGTCGCGCGGTGCGTGGCGCTGGAGTTCCTGGCGGGCCAGGTCGTGGTCGCCCCAAGCCATGAAGTAGTCGCCGTTGGGGAGCGGCGTGAGGGTACTCTCCAGCGGGAGGATCTGGAGACCGTGGCTGGCGAGATCGAGCTCGCGGATGATGTCGGGCCGGAGCAGGCTCACCACGTAGGAGAACACCGAGTACTTGAACCCGGGGAAAATCTCCTCGGTGACCGCCGCCCCACCCACGAGGTGGCGTCGCTCGAGCACCAGCACTCGCTTCCCCGCCCGGCCGAGGTAGGCGGCGGTGACCAGGCCGTTGTGGCCGGCGCCGATTATTATCGCATCGTAAGGACGAGTCATGGGCCTCATAGTGCGGTGTGCGGTGTGCGGTGTGCGGAGGGAAAGCGGCAAGACATCAGGTTCCGTCTCCTGCCCCGCTGCCCCGCTGCCCCGCCGCCCCCGCCTTCTTCCTCTCGGGATCGAAGAACGGCGTCTTCACCACGGTCACCGCGACGGGCCTACGATGGTGCTCCACGGTGACCTCCATTTCAATGGCCGTCCCGGGAGCGGCAAAGCGGGTCTCGACGTGGGCCAGGGCGATGTACTTCTTCAGCACCGGAGACCAACATCCGCTGGTGGCGTATCCCACCTGGGTTCTCCCAACATAGAGTGGGACGCTAATGCGCCAGGCCGTCGTCGGGAGTTGCGGTGGGAGTCCCACAGCGGCGTACAATTCGATCAGTCCCTCCCAATCGACTTCGATACCGACGAAGGCCCACGTGGGGCCATGCCGGTGTTCCGCCACCAACGCGTCCCGCCCGTTGAACGGCCCTTTCTCCAAGTTCACGGTCCAGCCCAGGTTTAGCTCGTAGGGCGAGGAAAACTGGGAATCGATGAGCGCCCGGTGGGCGGAGACGTAGTCCACGTCGATCATCAACAGTCCCGCTTCAATGCGGGCCACGTCGAGCGCCAGGATGCCGGCCGGGAGGAGGCCATAATCGGCCCCCGTCTCTACCAGGGCGTCCCACAGCGGCACCGCCCGGTCGGCGGCCACCCAGATCTCATAGCCGAGGTCGCCGGTGTACCCGGTGCGGGAGATGGTTACCGGGATGCCCCGGATGGTGCCCTCGGTCAGGTGGAAGTACCGCAGCGACTCGACCTCCGCGTCGGCCACCCGCGCCAGGATGTCCCTGGCCGTGGGACCTTGCAGCGCCACGGCGCCGAGCGAGCGGGAAACGTCTTCGATCACCACGTCCATCCCACCGGCATTGTCCGTCAGCCAGCGGATGTTGGGATCGGCGGAAGTGAGGCGATAGGTTTTCTCGCCCAGCCGGGAGATGGTGCCGTCGTCGATCACCTTACCGTGGCTGTCGCACCAGGGAGTGTACAGCACACGCCCCACCTGGCACTTGGCCACGTTGCGCGGTACGATCCTGTTCAGCAGCCGGCAGGCGTCCCGGCCGTGAATCAGGTACTTGTACAGCGGTGAAACATCTATTAATCCCGACCCGCTACGAATAGCAGCGTACTCGCGGTCGTGGTGCAGTTGGTAGCAACCCAGCACCGCATGGCCGGCCCATCGGCGCCAGGCGTGTCCCTGGGCCAGGGCGGCGGTGCGTTGGTGGAACGGGGTCGTGTTGAGCTGAAGTGGTGTCATATAATGAATGGAAGCTCGCGAACGGTAATACCATCCACAGCCGATGGTAAGACCGGGGCGGGATAGCTCATGATCGAACCTTCCAGCGACTTTCACGGAATCTTCAGACAGACCGGGAAACTGTATCAGGACTCGGGGATCGTGTGGACCCCG
>SMVY01000035.1 GCA_004357415.1 Gemmatimonadota bacterium | reverse complement strand
CGAGGGCGCCTTGTCGTTCCACCCGGGGACACCGGGGAGTGCCTTTTACTCGGGGCACACTACCATGGCCTTCGCCATGGCCACGGCGCTGTCCAACGAGATCGACCACACCGCGGCAACGGTGATTCTCTACTCGGCCGCGAGTCTAGCGGGGTACTCCAGGATGCACGACGACCAGCACTGGTTCAGCGACGTAGTGGTAGGCGCGGTCATGGGCGTTGCCAGCGCCAAGTTCGTTTACGGCCAGTGGACCATCTTCGGGCTGCGTGCTCCCTCGTTTCTGGCCGGCCCCACGGGTGCCAGTATGGCCTACCGGCTGACGTTCTGATGCCCACGTGGATCACGGCCTCCAGGTGGCCATTGCGGTGGAGCAGTCCGCTGGGCGTGATCGTGGCGCTGCTGGCCGCAACACCCGTCAGCGGCGTTGCCCAAGACCTTCGCGGGCCGTTGGTCGTCTACAACGCGGGAAGCCTGGCGGTGCCGTTCAAGCTGCTGCTCGACGCCTTCAGCCAGCGCCACCCGGAGGTCCGCGTCCGGCAGGAACATTCCGGGAGCCTCGCCGCGGTGAGGAAACTCACCGAGCTCGATCGCATTCCCGACATCCTGGCGCTGGCGGACGGAACGCTGTTCCCCGCACTGTTGCAGCCGGAGTACGCGTCATGGTATGCGGTCTTTGCCAGAAACGCGATGGTGCTGGCCGTGTCTCCCATGGTGCAGCCCGGTGATCGGGCCACGGCCGACACCTGGCCCGATGTATTGCTCGACGGCTCGGTACGGTGGGGGCACGCTGATCCGGCCGTTGATCCGGCCGGCTACCGCACATTCATGGTGTTCGACCTGGCGGAACGCTACTTCGGTCGGCCTGGTCTTGGCCGGGCGCTGCGAGATCGGTCCGAGCCCCGATACATCAGACCCAAGTCGGCTGACTTGATAGCGCTGTTGCAGTTGGGCGAGTTGGATTACGCCTGGTTGTATGCCTCAGTGGCGCGGTTCCACAACCTCCCCTACGTGACGCTGCCGGAGGCCATCGACCTCAGCGACCCGCGGTTTGCCGATGAGTACGACCGGGCCGTAGTCCGGGTACCGGGTCGGACCGGTGCTCCGGGGGATATCATCGCAATCCGGGGCCGGGCCATCGAGTTGGCCGTGTCGGTGCCTCGCGAGGCGCCCCATCCTCAAGTGGCGCGGGCGTTCTTCCGTTTTCTGGTGTCGCAGGACGGGCAGTCCATCCTGCGGGGGGCCGGGCTGCCGACGGTCGATCCACCGGATTTCAGAGGAATCCCGCCGGCCGGGCTCCTCCCCTGACGGGGGCCGGTTTTCGGCCCGCTCTCCCCGTTGCCCGGCGGCCTCAAATCGGGTAAGCTCCCGCGCATCGTAGCGGACAGCCGGGCTTCAGTTGTCCCTCTGGCTCAATTCTCTTGCACCGTGGACGTCCGATGAACAGCACACCCAATGTCCCTCAGCCGCACAACGAACCAGTCCTGAGTTACGCCCCGGGGACACCCGAGAGGGCCACGGTGCAGGAGGAGTTGAAGAGGGTATGGCAGGATGAGATCGAAATCCCCGTCATCGTCGGAGGGAAGGAGGTCCGCACGGGCGACACCTACCAGGTAGTGTCGCCGCACGACCACGGGCACACCCTGGCCACGGTCCACTCGGCCGACGCGGCCACGGTGGCGGCCGCGGCCGCGGCGGCGGTCGAGGCGCAGCGCGAGTGGGGCAGTTGGTCGTTTGTCGACCGGGCCGCGGTGTTCCTCAAGGCCGCCGACTTGCTGGCCGGCCCCTGGCGCCAGCTGATCAATGCCAGCACCATGGCGGGTCAGAGCAAGACGGTGTACCAGGCGGAAATCGACGCGGCGGCCGAGATGATCGACTTCCTGAAGTTCAACGTGCACTACGCTGAACAGATCTACGGTATGCAACCGGATGCCGGCCCCGGCGTGTGGAACCGGATGGAATACCGGCCGCTGGAAGGGTTCATCTGGGCCATTTCGCCGTTCAATTTCACCTCGATCGGTGGGAATCTGTGCAGCGCCCCGGCGCTGATGGGCACGACGGCCGTGTGGAAGCCGTCCCACACCAGCACACTCAGCAACTACCACCTGTTCAGGTTGTTCGAGGAGGCAGGCCTGCCTCCGGGCGTGATCAACTTCGTTCCCGGCAATCCGGTCATGATGACCGACGTGTTGTTTGCCGAGGAGCGGATGGCCGGCATCCACTTCACGGGATCGACGGCGGTGTTCCAGTCGTTGTGGCAGAAACTCGCAGCCAATCTGGACCGGTACCGGTCCTATCCCCGGATCGTCGGGGAAACGGGCGGCAAGGACTTCATCGTGGCCCATCCCTCTGCGGATGTGGCGGCGCTGACGGTCGCCATGGTGCGGGGCAGTTACGAATACCAGGGGCAGAAGTGCAGCGCGGCGTCCCGCTGCTACGTGCCGAAATCCATGTGGCCGGAATTACGCGAGCGCCTGGTGGCGATGATCGGCGACATCCGGATGGGCGATCCGGCGGACTTCAGCAACTTCATGGCCGCGGTGATCGACCGGAAGTCGTATACCAAGATCACCGGCTACATCGAAGAGGCGAAGGCCGATCCCGGGATCGAGATCGTGGCGGGCGGCGGGGCCAGTGACGAAGTCGGCTACTTCATCGAACCGACGTTGCTCCGGGCGGACGATCCGCATGCCCGGGTGATATGCGAGGAGATCTTTGGCCCGGTGTTGAGCGTATATGTCTACCCCGATGATTCATGGTCGGAGACGCTGACGCTGGTGGACACGACGTCGCCCTACGCGCTGACAGGCGCGGTGTTCGCCCAGGACCGGGCGGCCCTGATCGAGGCCAAGCGGGCACTGCGTTACGCGGCCGGCAATTTCTATCTCAACGACAAGCCGAGCGGAGCGGTGGTGGGTCAGCAGCCGTTCGGCGGAGCCCGGGCCAGCGGTACCAACGACAAGGCGGGGTCGCCGCTGAATCTCCTGCGATGGGTGTCGCCCCAAACCATCAAGGAGACGTTCGTGCCGCCGATCGACTACCGCTATCCGCATATGCGAGCCGAGTGACCGGGAGCAGGACGTGAGGCTGCCACACAGCCGTTCGAGGGGCCTCCGGGGGGGAGGCCCCTTGGTCGTTGCCCTGGCGATGGTGGCGCCGCACGGGGGGACGCTGGCGGCCCAGGCCGGTTCCGTCATCCGGTATCGGCCGGAGTTGTTGGCCTGCGTGGCTTTCCACCAGGCGGTTCTGAGTGAACTCGAAACGGTGCACGGTGAGGATCGTCGGACGGAAACCACCGGGTGGGAGGGTGACCTCGTCATTTGGACCGAAGCAGACACCGGAGGGGTATTGTCGGTGGCGGCCTGGTTCGAACGGTTGCGAGTGTGGCGCGATACACCGGAAGGGAGACTCGAGCCCGCTACCGACGGGATGCTGGGTGGACGGTACCGGGGGGTCCTGCGTCCCGATGGTGACTACCATCTGTTCACCGCACCGTTCATCCCCGATGCGGTTTTGGCGATCGCGGCGATGGACACGGCGCTCGACGAGTTGTTCCCTCCGCTGCCGCCGGCGGCGTTGGTGCCGGGTGGGGCGGTGACCGATGGGCGGGGATGGAGATTCCACCGGCTGAGCGATACTCTCGTGGCCGGGCGGACGGCCCTGCGTCTGCGGCTCTTGCGCAGCGACACCACCGCGGTGTCGGTCGACTTGGGCGGCGGTCAGGTTTCGCAGGGTGAATCGGTCGAGGAAGAATGGGGCCGCGTGCTGTGGCAGACCGGTATGGGGCCGCTGTCGTGGATCCGGCGCATCACCACGGTCGTCACCTTTCCGGCAACCGGCGTATCGGTGCGACCCGTGCGCACGGAAGTGCGTCAGGAACGTCGGCTCGAGCACCTCGGGGCTCTCCCACCGGAGCGTTGTGCGGTGCCGTAACCGCCCACACCGCAAGCAACTCTCTTGATCCCGCGTCGGGAAGTTCCTACTTTAGTCAATACCCTCGCTGGGAGGCCCTGCCGATGTCGGAACGCTTCCTGAGCTCCGACGAATACGACGAACAAGCCCACCAACTCTACAACGAAGGCCGCTACGACGACGCGCTGGACATTCTAAAGGCAGGCGCAGCACTCTATCCCCAAGCCGCAGAACTCCAGGTCGGGATGGCTTATGCCTATCTCGCCAGGGAGGAGTACGCCTGGGCCCGCCGCTGTTTCGAAACCGCCCTCGCCCTCGACGTGGATCACGAGGACGCCCTGGCGGGGTACGGCGAGGTGCTGCTGAAAGTGGGCGATGTGCCGGGCGCCTTGTCGGCGTACGAGCGCATCGTCGAGCTGGGATTTCAGGACGACCACGAACTCATGCTGCAACTGGGCCGGGCCCTGTTCCGCCAGGGGTTGGTGGGCCACGCCCACCGCTTCTTCGGGCTGGTGGTTTCGAACCACCCCGACTCGGCCGAGGCCGCGGCCTGCGTCGGCTACGCGTCGCACCGGATGGGTCGCGACCCGATCGCCCTCTACTGGATGCGCCGGGCTCTCGAACTCGACCCCCAATACAGTGAAGCCCGCATCTATCTGGCCAACATTCTGTACGATCGAGGGGAGTCGGAAGCCGCGCTCCACCATTTGGGCCTAACCCAGCCCGAGGAGCACTACGACGAGCTGGGGCTGTGGCGCTACCTCGAACTAAAGCGGGCGTTGTGCCGGTTGCCGGAAGACGACCCGGGCCTGAGGTCCTGGACCAAGCGGCTGAGAGAAATCGCCGGCGAGCCTGACCCGATCGACGTGTTGCTGGCTGAAGTCGAGGCACGCCAACCGGACGGCAGCACCCGCGATCCCACCCAATTGGAATTGTTCGGTGCCATGGTGGCCGACTTGCCGGGCATGGAGAAGCGTCGGCCGAGCCACGGGGGGAGCCATCTTGTCGCCACCCTCGCGGGTCACCTGTTCGACGGGAGTTGGGACGAGATTCTGCTGCTGATGCGGGATGCCGACGTGGAGTGGGCCGCAGCGTCCTTGCGCGAATTCATGGCCGGCCAGGCGAGGCGGGGCCAGACGGAGACCGGCATCGTGATTCCGGTCACCGACGCCGAGGCGTTCATTCGGGGGAGCGCCGAAGCGGGCGTCCTTCGCATCATCCAGTGACGTCCGCAGGCCGCTGATGGGCCGTTGGACGGAAGGTGTCCGGCGGGCGCAACTCCCCAACGGACTCACGGTCCTGGCTCAGGCGCAATCCGCAGCGCCTGCGGCCGCAGTGGTCACCCACGTCAAAGCCGGATTCTTCGACGAGCCCGACCGATGGGGCGGCGTCTCGCACGTGCTGGAACACATGTTCTTCAAGGGCACTCCGACGCGAGGTGTCGGCCAGATCGCCCAGGAGACCAAGGCCGCCGGCGGCTACCTCAACGCCGGCACGTCCTACGACTACACCACCTACTACGTGGTGCTCCCCGCCGCCTCACTCGAAACGGCGCTCGACATCCAGGCGGACGCGCTCCAGCACTCTGTCATCGACGCCGACGAACTCGCCCGGGAACTGCAGGTCATCATTCAGGAGGCCAAACGCAAGCGGGATTCGCCGGGCGCGGTCGCCACCGAGACGCTGTTCCAGATCATGTACGACCACCACCGGATCCGACGGTGGCGGATCGGCCACGAAGATCACCTGGCCCAACTCACCCGTGACGACGTCTGGCAGTACTACCGCTCCCGCTACGTGCCACGCAACACCATCGTTGCCATCGTCGGCGACATCGATCCGGACGAGGCACTGGCTAT
Source organism: Gemmatimonadota bacterium (assembly GCA_004357415.1). Lineage (GTDB taxonomy): Bacteria > Gemmatimonadota > Gemmatimonadetes > Gemmatimonadales > GWC2-71-9 > N074bin45. The sequence goes on along the minus strand of SMVY01000035.1, from coordinate 6,993 downwards.
GGCGCGGACTCGGTACCGGGACTGGCCGGACGATTCTCCCGCAGTAGACCGATCACCGGCCGAACCACCACGGCGCGAGGTGCGCGTCCGTACCCTGCGCGGTGATGTGGCGCAGGGGCGACTGATGCTCGGCTGGCGGACAGTACCGCCGCAACACCCCGACGAGGCGGCCCTGGAACTGGCGGCTGCGGTCCTGTCGGCGGGCCGGGGCTCCTGGTTGTATCGATTGCTTCGGGCCCCCGGGGTGGTGTCGGCGGTGTCGGCGTACACCTTTGCGCCGACCGAACTGGGGTTGTTCGGCGTGGGGATGGAGCTGGCGCCGGACCGCATTGCCCCGGCACTCGATGGGTTGGGCCACGCCCTCGATCGCCTGGTGAACGACGGCCCAGGGGCGAGTGACTTGGAACGGGCCCGGACGCTGCTGCTCACCCGGTGGGCACGGGGACTCGAACCGACGGACGGACGCGCCTCCGCACTGGCGGCGGCAGAGGCGCTGCGGGACGTCCACCTGTTGGACGAAGAGTTCCAACGGCTGCAGGAGACGACGGCGGAAGAGATTCGGGAGGCCGTTCAGCGATGGATCGATCCCCAATCGGTATCGGCGGTGAGTTACCTCCCCGAAGAGCAAGGGGCCGACCTGGACGTGGCTGATGTAGCTGCCCGGCTGGGGTATGGAGCCGGCACGCCATTGACGGTGCTCCCCGATATCCCGGTGAAGGTCCCCCCATCCATTCGTGTGACCCTGGCCGGCGACGACATGGTGCAGCTGGTGTCGCTCGACGGAGTCGATGTCATCGTCAGGCCCAAGCGGGACGTGCCGACGATCACCTTGGGTGTGTACGGTCCTCGCGATCCCAGCGAGACGCTCGATACCGCAGGGCTGGGGGCTCTGGCAGTACGCAGTGCCGTTCGTGGCGTCGGACCGTACGGAGCGGGCAGCGTGGCAGCCGCGTTCGAGCGCCGGGGTGGAGCCGTGGGGGTGCACCTGAGTGGCGAGCGCTTCGGCTTCCGCTGCACCGTGCTGGCGGACGAGGCACCAGCGGCTGCCACCCTGTTGCGACGGCTGTTCGAAGATCCCTCGTTCGCCACCGAAGAAGTGGATCGTGAGCGGGCGGTGATGATCGAGGAAGCCCGGCAGCGGACCGACGACATGTTCGGCTATCCCTTTCAACTGGCTTTTGGCGCCGCGTTTCACGACACGGGCTACGGCGTGCCGATGGGGGGAACCCCGCGATCGCTGGCGAGGTTCGACGCCGGCCGGGCGCAGGACGAATTTCGGCGATTGACCAATGGTAAGCGGCTTACCGTAGTAGCCGTGGGGGACGCCGAGCCGCAGGCACTGGCCGAACAAATTGCCGCGGCATTTGAAGACTACGCCGCGGCACCGTCAAACACCGGGCCGGAGCCGGCGAGTTACGCCGTCGACACGTCGGCGGTGGCACGAATGGAACAGCGAGACAAGGCCCAAACGGCGCTGGCGATGGTCTTCCCCGGGCCCGGCCGCCGGGACGACGACCGGTTTGCGGCGGAAGTGTGGGCGGCCGTGGCCGGCGGCCTGGGAGGCCGGCTGTTCGAGATTCTGCGATCGCAGCAGTCGCTGGCCTACACGGTAGTGGCTTCCTCATGGCAACGGCGTGGAGCCGGCGCCCTGTTGGCCTATGTGGCGACGTCTCCCGAGCGGGAGGAAGAGGCCCGGGATGGTCTGCACCGGGAACTCCAGCGTTTCGCGACAGAGTCGGTATCGGATGATGAGTTGTCGCGCGCCGTCAATTATCTGGCCGGTCAACGGAAAATCGCTCGTCAAACAAGCTCGGCGGTCATGGACGAGATTCTGGACGCGTGGTTTTCCGGTAATGGACTGGCGGAACTGGTGGATCCGTGGCACCGGTATCGCCCGGTCACGGTCGACGACGTGAGCGCAGTGTGCCACCGGGCATTCGCCGGAGGCCGGTGTGCCGAGGGGATCGTACGGGGGCGTACGGTTGAGGGAACGCCCGCCCGCTAGAACATCGACATGGCGAGAAAGGCTCGCAGGCTTTCGTTGGTGGCCCTGAGGCGCGAGCTGATGAGTCGGACCGTCGACCACAGTACCTTGAACCCGAGATCGTGGTTGAATTCGAGAAGCATCTCGAATTCCGGGCGGGTGATGGTGGCGAGGCGGCAGGACACATCGGCAATGGCGTCGGTCGACCGGACCGATCGGTCGAAGACCGACATCTCACCGAAACAAGCGCCCGGCTGGAGGATCGACAGGGCTTCTTCGCCGGAGCCGGGAATGTCGCGGCTGATGCGGACTCGGCCTTCGAGCACCAGGAACAGGCGGTTGCCCGGCTCTCCCTCCTTGAAGATGTAGTCGCCGACGGCGAATGTCTGCTCGTGACAGATCTCGGCGACTTGCTTGATTTCCGCATCGTCGAGGTCGCCGAAGATTGCCGTTTGACGCAGGACAGTAGGATCCATGGGGGGCCACCGGGATCGGGGAGTGAATGACCGAAGGTAGTGCTGGGCCCGACACCCATCAAGATCACTGGCGGCCCAGCGTAGCCGACTGGATCACCGCCGTGCGCATACCGTTGGCCGCGGTATTCGTCCTGGCGCCACAGTGGCGGCTGGTCGCCCTGGTGGCAGCCGGGGCCAGCGACGTGCTCGACGGGATCGTGGCCCGGCGCGTCGGTGCCTCCCGGTTGGGGGTGTTCCTCGACCCGGTGGCGGACAAGTTGTTTGCGGTAGCAGCCTTCGGCGTCGTGGCGATGTCGGGCCGGCTGGCGTGGTACGAGATCGTGGCGGTCTTGGCCCGGGACATCGCCGCCGTGGTGGCGTTCATCATCACTGCCATGCGCCACCACCAGCGGGCCATCAGCGCCCGGGCCGGCGGCAAAGTCGTGACCGCCCTGCAGATGGCCACTCTGTTGGCGTTCCAGCTGAACAGCGCCGCCCTGAAACCCTTGGCTTGGATCACCGGGGCGGTCGCCATCGGTGCCGTCTGGGACTATTACCGGGTCGACCGGTCGGCCAGCCGACTCCATCGCTGAGGCGACGGCAGACCCGAATCGAGGAGCAACATGGCACAGGAAACCAAACACATCGTCATGAACTGGCGGAACGGCATGGTGTTCGAAGGCGGAGACCCGGACGGACCCATGGCCGTGGTCGACGGGACCAACGAGACGGCTCCCGGCCCGATGCTGCAGCTATTGATGGCACTCGCCGGATGTGCCGGGAGCGACATCGTCACCATGCTGCCGAAGATGGAGGTCGAGCTGACCGCATTCCGAATGGAGGTGCGGGGGGTTCGCAACGAGACCTACCCCAAGCGCTACCTGACCATCCACATGGACTTCCATTTGGCCGGCAAGAATCTCGACGAAGCCAAGGCTCGCCGGAGTATCGAACTCTCGCTGGAGAAGTACTGTTCGGTCACCCACACGCTGAAACTGGATGCGCCGATCACCTATGACCTCCACCTGGGGTAGCGCGGCCCTGGCTGGAGCGCTGCTGGCGGTTCCGTCAGTGGCGGTGGCACAACGTGCCCACGAGCTGGGATTGCAGGTGATCGCCACCACGGACGACCCCGTGGCCGTGGTGGCAGGCCCGTCTGCCGGGATCAGGGTGGAGCGACGGGTCCGGCTGGTGGGGACCGCCGGGCTCGGCCTGCAGGGCGGAGAGCTGGCCTGGCGGCTCGAGGGCGTGGCGCATTTCCACTTGCGTCCAGACTCGCACACAGTTGGTGTCTATGGCGGAGGGGGATTGGCCCTGGCGGGCGGTGCCCGTACCCAGGGATACATGGTGGTGCTGCTGGGCGTCGAAACGTCCCCCGGAGGAACCGGCGGGTGGACGGCGGAGGTAGGGTTCGGGGGTGGCTTCCGAATGGCGGTGGGCTACCGCTGGCACTGAGTCCGGCGTCAACCGCCGGATGGAGGCCCCACAAACAAAACCGCCCCGAAAAGGGGCGGGAGCGAACCGACTAGCTCAGGCGGTGACGGATTCCGCCGCCTTGTTCACCACCGGTTGGCAGTAACGTTCTCCCAGCACCCTGACGTTGGCCAGGTCCTCGGTCGACAGATCGAGGTAGCGGTCGGCGAGATACTGCATGGTGTCGTCGAACCAGTCCTTCTGATGCTCGGGTTCGGCCTCCAGGACGTCACATCTGAGAATGTGACTGAAGAGTTCGTCCCGGGCCTGGTCTGAGGAGTCGGAACGTCCCTGAGTGGTGTTCTTTGCCATGCACCTTCCTTTGTTTCATACTTGAACGTAGTGTCCAACTGCAAGCGCCGCAATATAATGGCTTAGCACGTAAAGGTGCAATTGGGTGATCTCCACCTCCTCTGATGGGGATTAGATTGTGGTGGTACGTGCCGGGGGCCGGCATACGATCCGGAGGTGGCTGTGGGCGAGCACGACGAAATTTACGGGCGTGAGCGCTCGGAGCGCCTCGAGGAGCTCCTCCGGAATCTTGCCGACCGCATCCGGCGGTTGGATCAAGACGGGAGGTTGCTGGCGGACGCGCCTGCACTGTTGCGTGCGCTGGGGGAGATCCGCAGCGAGTTGTTCCATTACGAGGTACGTTCGACGTACGACAGTCCCGAGGTGGCGCGCAACCGACAGATCGTCGAAGAGGCGCGGGGCCGGCCCGATTCCTTGTTCGACGATGAACCGGAGGATGATGAACCATGGCGGCAGAGGGAGCAGGAATGAAGACGTTCTATATCGTCATAGGTGTGGTGGCCGTAGTGGGTGCGGCGGCGTTGTGGTGGATGATGAAGCGCCCCACCTCGGTTGAGATTCCCATCGACGTGGTGATACAGGCTTCCGATACGGCGGGGTTCTCGGGGTACTACATCGGATCCCAGGACGCGTTGATTGAGGTGAGCGAGTACGGTGACTATCAGTGTCCCTTCTGTCAGAGTTTTGCCGTGGTGCAGTTTCCCACCATCAAGTCTCGGTTGGTCGATGTCGGTCTGGTCCGCTGGCGGTTCCGCGATTTTCCCTTGGACGGGAGCCATCCCCATGCGCGAATGGCCGCCCACTCCGCGGCGTGCGCCGATGATCAGGGCCGCTACTGGGAGGCGCACGAGGCCATCTATCACGGTCAGCCAGTTTGGACTCTTGAACGGAACGCCGCCGGGACTTTCCGGGGGTACATGCAACAGTTGGGACTCGATCTGCCGGAATACGACGCGTGCATGGGGGATACCCGCTATGCGGGCCGTATCGAGGCCTCGCGCCAAGAAGGGATCCGACTAGGCGTCAACTCGACGCCTTCGTTCGTGATGAACGGCCGCCTGTTCGCTGCCCGGGGCATGAACTACGATTTCTTGAGAGCGCTCACGGACTCGCTGCAGCAGGTGGCGGCCGCCGGCGAATGAAATATCGGATGGCCGCCGCCTTGCTGAGCCTGGTGGGGGTGTTCGTTTCCAGCTACCTCTACTTGTACAAAATCGGCAAGATCGGGACGATGGCGTGTGGTACCGGCGGATGTGAGACCGTGCAGACGAGCGAGTGGGCTCGCTTCCTCGGGATCGAGGTGTCGCTCCTCGGCTTGCTGGGATACTTGGGGCTGTTCCTGGTCGCCCTCGCCGGTTTGCAGCCGCCGTTGGTGGCCCGGCGGGGCGTGGCGCTGCTTCTCGTGGCCATGTCGGGCCTGGGCGTGGCGTTCGCATTCTACCTCACCGTGCTGGAAGTGTTCGTGATCCACGCGATCTGCTATTGGTGCGTTGGATCGGCGGTCATCATCATCCTCGTGTTGGCGGCCTCGTTGCTGGATCTTCGGCGGACTCCCGCCCTCGAGAGCGAATCGGTTGCACCGCATCCCTCCTGACCGATCATGACCCACGAACCCAGACCGGAAAAATCCGCCCCGCGGGGGAAAGCGCTGGCGGCGTTGACCATCGGCGCCTTGGGGGTGGTGTACGGCGATATCGGCACCAGTCCCCTGTACGCCATCAAAGAGGCGTTCCACGAACCCTACGGGGTACCGCTGACGACGGCCAACGTGTTGGGTGTGCTGTCGCTGGTTTTCTGGTCGCTTAATTTCATCATCAGTTTCAAGTACCTGATGCTCATGATGCGGGCCGACAACCGGGGTGAGGGCGGCGTTCTGGCGCTGTTGGCACTGCTCCGGCCACACCGCTACACCACCAAACGACGATGGTTGTTGATCATGTTCGGCGTGTTCGGTGCCGCCTTCCTGTATGGTGACGGCGTTATTACTCCGGCGATCTCGGTGCTCGGCGCCATGGAGGGCCTCAGCGTGGCCGCGCCGGCACTGGAGAAGTGGATCGTCCCGATCGCCCTGGTCATTCTGGTAGGGCTGTTTGCCATCCAGAGCAAAGGGACCGCCGGTGTCGGAGCCGTATTCGGGCCGGTTACCCTGGTGTGGTTCATCTGCATTTCGCTTCTGGGGATCGGCGGCATCGTTCGGGAGCCATCGGTGCTCCTGGCGTTGAATCCGTGGTATGCGGTGGTCTTTTTCATCAACCACGGCTTGCACGGGTTCATAATACTCGCCGTGATCGTGCTGGTAGTGACCGGTGGTGAAGCCCTGTACGCCGACATGGGACACTTCGGCAAGCGCCCGATTCGTCTGGCGTGGTTCGCCGTGGTGTTCCCGGCGCTGGTGCTCAACTACTTCGGTCAAGGGGCCTTGTTGCTGGCCGATCCCTCGAAGGTGACCAATCCGTTCTACGGGCTGGTGCCCCCGTGGGCCCTGTGGCCGATGATCGTCTTGGCCACAGCCGCCGCGGTGGTGGCATCGCAGGCGTTGATTTCCGGCTCGTTCTCGCTGACCCGGCAGGCGGTGCAACTTGGCTACATCCCCCGCATGCGGATCGTGCACACGTCCAGTACCGAGGCGGGACAGATTTACATCCCTCAGGTGAACTGGTTCCTGGCGCTGGCGTGCATCGGGCTGGTGCTGGGCTTCCAATCGGTCTCGAACCTTGCCGCGACCTACGGCGTGGCCGTCACCGCGACCATGACGATCACCACGATCCT
>SMVY01000034.1 GCA_004357415.1 Gemmatimonadota bacterium | reverse complement strand
TCCCGTCTGGGGCGGTTTGCCGATGCTCCGCTTTGGCGGACGGGGCTTACGGGTGCCGCCCAGCTGTTGGATGGTTGGCCACGGGCCCTCGCGCATACGGGGGAATTCCCCGGTCCAGGTCCAGGTGTCGCCGTTACGCACCCAGCCCTTGCGGATGAGTGGGACCTGCAGCCGGTCGCGGTGGTCGGTGAAATCGTAGCCGAACCGCCCCTTCACGCAGGTGGAGCCGTTGTTGGGGGTGTCGTCCTCGATCCATGGCGAGGTGACTCGCATGATCTGCTCGTCCTTCACAGCCACGTCGATTTGACACCCGACACCGCAGTACGGGCAGATACTGCGAACGACCCGGTCGGGGTGTCTGATGCTTTCGGGGGTGAATCGGCTCCGCGGCAGGACCTCGAAGATGGCGTTCGTGGGGCACACCCTGACGCACTCGCCGCACCAGGTACAACTCGCGTGATCGGGGTCGCCGTCTCCTCCGACGATGATTTCTGTGCTGGCGCCACGTTGTCCTACATCGAGGACACCAACTTCCTGGATCGATTCGCACGCACGGACGCATCGGGTGCACAGGATGCACAGGCTCATGTCGTGCTGAATCATCACATCGCCGGGTCGCTCATCTCCCAGGCGGAGCGGGAGTTCCCGAGCGGCTCGGACCGGTACATCGTATCGGACCACGTATTCCTCGAACTCGTTCCGAGGGGCGGTCCGACCGCCGTTGGCCAAGTGGTCCCCGGGGTAGCGCTGCAGCAGGAGGTCGAGAACACCCCTCCGGTTGGTTACGGATGCCTCGTCCTCCGACTGGATGATCATGCCGTCCTCGGCCGGAGTGGCGCAGGCGGGCTGCAGTTTGTCCGACTCGGCGACGGTGACCAGGCAGATACGGCAGTTCCCCACGGTCGGCAGTTTGGGATACCAGCAGAGGGTGGGAATGTCGATTCCTCCTCGACGTGCCGTGTCGAGGATGGTGTCACCTGCTAGGATCGGGAGCGTGCGACCGTCGATCGTGAGTGATTCCATGCCTTTGGGTCCCGTGGGAATATGTCGAGGATAAGGCCGTTTTTTGCATGAATCAAGTGGAAATGCAATGCGTGATGCCGGCGTCCTCCGTCCATCCATGCTCGTGCAGACGCTACCCAGGACACGTCGATAGCACGCAGATGACACCGCAGTCATGCGCTACATACATGATTTATTCACCCTGTGGGTCGACGAGTCACCCATGATCCGACCCAATCCCGATTTCCATTGCGGCACGGATTTGGAACGAGTTTTACAAAAGGTATTGCTTATTTCAAACTTTTTATGACTTTGTTATAGGTTGCATTCGCCTTTGTGAGGCATCGGGAGGAAACGACACGGGCACAAATGCTCGGAGAACCACGCGGAACACTCGACATACCAAACCGTTCATGCTTCCGCGTCGGCGTATCTATCGAGGATCGACAGCCCAAATTTTTAGCGGCGTTACCGATTCTGTGCGCGGACCATGTCCGCCGAGGTAGTTGGCCCGGTCAACCATCGCCCGGGCAAACTGGAGAGCCTACCGGCTCTCCATGCATCGCCTGACCAAATCGGGTCGGGCGGAGTTCACTCCCTCCGGAGGTGAAGATGGCGGTAAAGAGGAAGAAGGCTAAGAAGGCGACCAAGCGTAAGGGCGCGAAGAAGCGCACAACCAAGCGCAAGATTGCCAAGAAGAAGAGTGCCATCAGGAAGAAAATCAAGAAGAGAAAGGCTGCCAAGAAGAAGAAGTAGCATTCTTCAGACGCAGAAGGGGCCGGCCAGCTGCCGGCCCCATGCGTTTCCCCCTCCGCCTCCCCCCTCCATCTTCCCCAACCCCGACCCCAATAAGCCAGACGCCCCCAACCAGATGGCCGAGGGCGCCTCAATCGTCGTTCGAGCAGCTGTATCAGGAGGTCGGTCCCACAGGGACCAGGTCATGCCAGTGACCCGGGCTGTCCTCCTCATCTTCGGCCCACATATAAGCCCAAAACCTGACTGCCGGCTTTCGCCCCTTGCCGTTCTTGATGACAATCCCCAGGGGCTTTTCTCGAACAACGAATGGTAGACTGGTCATGGTGACACCCTTCCGGCGGTTTGCCGCGTATTCCCTATATAAAGGAACGCAGGGCACATGCCGTCGGGGTCGCAGCGTTCAAGTGATTGTGGTGTAGTAGTTTACGGTTTGAGAGACGAAGCCGTGATGTGCCAGGTACACGCGTGAAAGTTGCGTCGGTGTGTCGATTTAACGCAGGCGTTTGGACCAGTATCTCGCTCGGGAGCCGTTCAAGCCCGGGCCGTCGAGATCCACTTCCCATTCCTCACTGTGGTACAGCTCGGCGAAGGTCACGGTCGGAGTGCCAGGTGTCGAGGTGGCGTAGAGATGGATCCCGCACGGGCTGGTTCGGACCTGGAGTTCCCTGACCAGTTCGTCCCTGAGCGCCTCGGCCAAGCCGGACAATGCTGCTGGATCGAGCACCAGGAGGTCGATCGTGGTGAAGTCGGGGAGCCATCCAGGCAGGGTTACGTAGGCGGCGAATTCCGTCCCCAGGGTCTCCGTCACCATGCGCGATTCGAGCCGCTCTACGGTCCTCATGTCGTCCGCCAGGTAGGTGACGAACACGTCGTGGGCCGCCAACAGGCAGGGGAGCCGTTCGAGACCGGTCCCGATGACGACGACGTGGTCCCCTGGTTCCAGTCGTTCGAGCATGGGGACGACGGGGTGTTTGGGGCTGATGTGCCAGTGTGTCGGCCGCTGCTGGGCCCGTCGGAGGCTGATCCACTGCTTGCGCCAACGGTTGAACGACCGAAGCCGGAGCCGATTGGCGATCAACCGATCCACCGACTCCATGGCCATGATCTCGGTGAGCATGAACTGCTCTTCGGCACTGGCCCGCATTTCGGCGATGGCCTCGTCACCCAGCTTGAGGAGTTGGTCGCGGCTGAGGGAGTTCTTGTAGGCTTCGATCCGCTGGAGGACGTACTCCTGGTAGAGCTGCTTCATCGACGGTGGCGGGCGACGCCGGCGCCGACGCTGAACGTCGATGGCCGTCAACATGGCTCGACGTGGACCACGATGTGATCCACCACCGCTTCATCCACCAGGCTGGGAATCGACCGTCTGACGATTCCCACGCTGATGCGAATTACCATGGCCGACACCACCAGAGCCAGGACCGGGTCGGCCCAGGGGTAGCCTGCCCGGGTCAGGATCAAGCCGCCGATGACCGCCACCGTAATGATGACGTCGGCTCGTGTGTGGGCGGCATCGGCCAGAAGGATTTCGCTCTGCAAACGGTGCCCCGCTCCCGTCTCGTACCACACGACCCACAGGTTGACGACCAAGGTGGCCCCCATGAGGGCCAAATCGGTGGTAGTCGGCGCCACTGGGGTTCCCCCCGCGATCAACCGGCCGATGGCCCCACGTATCAACTCCAGAATCGACGCCGAAAGGAATACCACGACGACCAGGGCGCCGAGTGTCTCGGACGCTCACCACGGCCTTGGTGAGCAAAACCAGGATGTTGGCGACGAGGATTCCCGCCAGCACGCGCCGAATGGTACGGGTGCGGGCCTCGGAGCCGGCCACGGGCACCATCAATGCAAAGTGGGCAGGGGCGCTGATGGTGTCAACGGAAGTACCCGGAGAACCCAAGACGGCGCCCCGAGGGGAGGGCGCTTTGTTGCGGAATATATTTAGATGATTATCTTAGCATCTAATGGATAGAACCTTCAAGGCGCTGTCCGACCCTACGCGACGCAAGATCCTCCGGCTCCTTCGGGAGGAGGATCTGACCGCGGGCGAGATCGCGCGACACTTTCCCACCAGTTGGGCGTCGGTGTCCCATCACCTGGGAGTGCTCAAGGAGGCGGGCTTGGTGACGGCTGAGCGTGAGGGGCAGTACATCCGGTATTCACTGAACGCCACGGTATTGCAGGAGGTGCTCCAGCATCTCCTGGACCTGGCCTCATGACGGGAAGGCGGGGCGAGCAATGCGCAAGATAGTCATTGGGATCGGAGCCGTGCTGCTCGCTTGGGGGTTTTCGGTCTGGGCCTATCCCTCGCTCCCGGAACGGGTGGCGACCCATTGGGGCCTGGCGGGGAGTGCCGATGGCTGGTCGTCCAAGGCCATGCTCGTGTTCGTCTTTCCGGGGGCCATCCTGGCCCTCGGATTGTTGCTCAAGGTCCTTCCCAAGATCGATCCCCGGCAGAAGGAAGTGGCGGCACACGCGCCGACGTACTTGTTGCTGGTCAATGCCATCATGGTCTTCTTGGCCGGAATTCAAGTCGTTGTCGTCGGCGTCAACCTCGGCTGGCCGATCGAGATGCCCATGCTGATTCCCGTGGGTGTAGGTCTTCTACTGATGGTCATCGGCAACCTGATGCCCCGAATGCGACCCAATTGGTTCATGGGCATACGGACACCATGGACGCTCTCCAGCGAAGTGGTGTGGCGCAAGACGCACCGGCTCGGTGGTTATTGCTTCATGCTCATGGGCTTCCTGATGGTGGTGATTGGCTTCGTCGCCACCCCCGAGCGATTCCTCTACATGATCGGCCTCGTTATCGCTCTCGCCGTCATTCCGCTGGTCTATTCCTATATTGCCTGGCGCCGGGAGCAGGAAGCGGCGCCGTCCTCCACCCATCCCGCCGGAGAATGATTCGATGCGATCCTCGCCGTTGCTGATTCTTGGGCTTCTCGTCACTCCCGGCCTGAGTGACACCGCGGTGGTTTGGGCCCAGGACGCTGCGGCAGGTACTCCCATCGAGCGGGCCGCCATCGAGTTTGTCGGCGAGATGGAGCGACGGGATTTCACCGCCGCGGTTGCCCGTTTCGATTCCGCCATGAGCGGGGTCATGCCGGCGGGCAAACTCGAGGAAAATTGGGATATGGTGGAAGCACGGGCCGGGTCGTTCCAAGGTTGGTCACGGACCACAACGGGGGAGGCTCAGGGATACGACTATGTCATGGTGATCAGTACCTTTGAGAACGCCGTGTGGGACATTCAGGTCGTTTTCGATAGTGACCTCCGTATCGCCGGCTTGTTTTTCCAGCCTCATGTGGACGCTGACGCGTTGGAGGCGGCACCGCTTCCCGCAGGCCTGACGGAGCAGGAAGTCT
>SMVY01000033.1 GCA_004357415.1 Gemmatimonadota bacterium | reverse complement strand
TTGGCGGCCCAGTGCGGTCAGACTGTAGTAACGTCTCCGCCTGTCGTCGCCGATGTCAGGCCGCTGCTCGGCTTCCTGGATGAGGCCATCGTCCGTCAATCGCTGCAGCGCGGTGTAGAGGGTCCCCGTCCCCGGACGGGTGCTCCCGTCCGTGCGCCGTTCGACTTCCTTGATGATCCCGTAGCCGTGACTGTCGCGATCAGCCAACACCATGAGGACCAGGAAGGACAGCGGGGTCAGAGGAAGGAAATCCTGCGGGGTACGGGCGGCTTCGAGCGTGTCGGATTTCATGGGAATAGTCACCTGTCAATGCATTAACCAACACTACATCTACAGTCAATACATTAACAGTCGGACTAGATACCCGCAAGGCCGAATCTCCCCCGGCCGCCTCAGTGATGTGCCCCGTGGTCCTGTTCGGCCCCTTCATAGCCGCGCAAATGCTGGTACCTGGAGACTTGCTCGCGGTCCATCAGCGCGGTCGTCTCCAAGTGCGCTGCCAGGTGGATGACCCGCAACCGTCCCTTCAGCCTTTCTGCCTCCCCCACAACCTCCCGGAGACTCTCGGGGGTAATCTCCCTGGCGGCAAACAATGAGTCGAGTCGCTGCTCGGCGCTGATGTACTGCCGCCCGACAGCGATAGCCTGACTGTGCATGGAATCGAAGATGGCCGAGATTGCTTCCCGCTGACCCTGGCTCAGCCCCAGAGCCTCGGCATCGTCGAGCACGTGACGCGGCCCGGGATATCCGTTCAGCTCTGCGGCGAGCGCCAGTGACATGCCCGCCCCCTCGGCGTACCCGGCAATATCCTCCGGCGAAAGCGCCTTGATGGTCCGCTGCCCCAGGCCGACATAGGGAGAATCCTGGGCCGCTCCGTAGACCGGTATGCCAGCGGCAAGGATGACGACAACGATGATCGGAAACGCCTGTTTCATGTAACCTCCGGTAGTTGACCCTTGTACGGCCACGCTCCCGTAAACGCTCACTTCACAGTCGGACGGGCCATCTGACCGACCGCTCGACCGCCTCACCGCCTCACCGCCTGACCGCCCGACCATCCCCCCCGTGACCTACATCACCACGGCCGTTCTCCGAGAGCGATATGGTGACTGTACCGCCCTATTCTGACGAGGGTTGGGACCGATGGGAGCCAGTGTGACCGGCCGTCGTCGGTAACTATAACCCATTGTGCGACAAAGAGTTATGGCATCAGAAAGCGTTCATGGTACGGCGATTGCTTAGCCATTGGGGTGACATTCCCTCTTGGGGAGGTTGCAGTCATGAACAGACGAATCAGTTCTCATACCAGGCAGCACCTGTTGGCCCGGATGATCCTTGTCTGGGGCCTCACGATCGGCACTGTCGTGCCCACCGAAGCCCAGCGGTCTGGCCCCGACGTCAGTGCCATACTGGTCCGGCTTGGCATTCCCGCTGCTACTTTGGACGGTGTTGAGCCCGCGGTGCTGGATGCCGTGTGCCGGGGAACCAACTGCCGAATCGACCTGATGACCCAGTCCGACCAGACGTGTCGGGCGGTGGCCGTGGACGTGGCCCTGAGACGGCGAGCCGAGCAGTTGCGGGCCGGCGGTTCGGCGAAGGTCGTCACCAGGGTGCAGTGCAGCCGGGGCGTGTTCGCCGTGTTCCAGACGAGCGCCCGCCGGGCGGTAATCGGCCACCGGGATTCCGCCGGCAACACCGGGCAGCGGGAAATCCCCTTGTAGGGAATTGCGATTCACCAGCAAGAGCGGCCGGACCCGAGAGATCGGGGCCGGCCGCTCATGTATCCGGGAGTGAGCCGGCGACGACTAGTAGTCGTCCCGGTAGTCGTCGTCGTAGTCGTAGAACTCGTCATCCGTCAGTTCGTCGGCGTAGCTCTCCGCCGGAATGATGAGCCACAACACCAAGTAGACCAACACGCCGGGGAACGCCGCCGACACCACCGAGGTCAGCAGATAGCCGACCCTGAGCAGCGTCGGGTCGATATCGAAATGTTTGGCAAATCCGCCGAGTACGCCGCCGATCTTCCGGTCGGTCCGGGACCGGCGAAGTTCGTAGGTCGTCCTGCGTGCCACCGCTCGCGTCATGCCGTCTCCCGGAGAATCTTACGAGCCCACCTACGAGAGGGAGTGGCAGAAGATTCAGCGGTCAGGCTCACTGGTGACCCAGACCGTCCACCACAGGTCCCGCAGCATCGCCGCACCGGCGGCCAGGCGGCCGGTGATGAAGGCCTTGTTGGCGGCAGCGGTGGTCTCCCCGTCAAACCGGGCCTCTCGATCGATCTGGTAGAGCTGCTCCACCAGATCGTGCGAGGCTCCCAGGTAGTCCCAAACGGCCGTCCGCAAGTCGTCGAACACGATCGGATCACCCATTAACGGGGCAAGATCGCCGGTTAGCACCTGCGCTCTCACGTAGTCGATTTCGATCCGGGCATGGGTACCCCGCAGGGTGGCGTAGCCGTTCGGGTTGTCGCCGACCCAGCCGTTGTAGTGCACGGTGGTGTGGAGCGGGTTGGATCCGTCGGCCACGTAGTGTCCCAGGATACCAGCGTCGTTGATGATCCGCTGCTCGATCCAGCCGCGCTCGGGCTCCCCAGCCTCACGCCACTCGCGGAACGCCACCCGCAGCCGCTGTGTCAGCTCCAGGATGACGAACGGGAGGAACCCGGGTTGGCGATCCACGCCGGCCTGTTCGAGAGCGTGGAAATAGGCCAGGCGATCGGGGGCTTCGAACGCGGCTTCCGGCACGACCTCATAGTTGATGTAGTGGCCGGGGGAGTAGTTGCCGTCCATGGCCGGATCGAGGGCCCGCTCGACGCGACCCTTCCACCGGTCTGGCTCGACGTTCAGATAGGCCAGTTGATCGACGGCACCGCGGAAGAAGGCCGGCATCGATTCCGGAACGTGTTGTGCGGCCATGCGGCCGATCATCTCATGCCCATACGCTCCCCATACCGGCGGTCCCGGTGCCACAGGGACCGCCACCAGCAATGATCCCACGACTAGGCCGGTCATAGGGACTCGGCCTTGCGGCATGCCATGTCGAGTCATGGGACACTCGGTTGCAGGGGTGTCGACCATTCGGCGATGGCCCCGGCCAGTTCCACGATCACCTCCTCGTCGGACCGGCCGGATCGCTTCAGGACATGGAAGCCGTGATCGGCCCCCTCGATCTTCCTAAGGGTAACGCCCGAGCCCAATCCGGCACATACGCCGGACATGAGCGCCATGTCCGCCAACTTGTCCCTGGTCCCCTGGAGAAACAGCATGGGGACCGACACGGCGGACAGGTGATCCGCCCGTTCCGTGGAGGGCGGCTTGCCGGCCCCGTGGAGCGGGAACCCGATAAAGGCCAATCCTCGGACGTCGGGGAACGCCAGCGGCATCTCGGCCACGGCCAGCGACGTCATCCGTCCGCCCATCGATTTGCCCCCGGCGATGACGGGCAGGCCGGGACACACGGTGTCGGCGGCCGCGACCGCGGACCGTACCGTCTCGAGCAGGATGGGTCTCGAGTCGGGACGCCGGGCTCCTCGTTCTATATAGGGAAACTGGTAGCGGAAGGTGGCCACACCGTTCTGGGCCAATTCCCCGGCGATCGCGGCGAGGAACCGGTGTCGCATCCCGGCGCCCGCGCCGGGACCTAGTATGTAGAGGCATGATGCGGACGGGGGCCGGAGGAGAATGGCCGACACCTCGCCACAGCTGTGGCCGACCTGGAAACGGAGATGTTGCTCGGCGCTGGTCACTGTGGTCACGGGGCCCTTTCGGTCGTTTTCGGAAGTTGGTGGCGCGAGCACAGTTGTCCAGGCCGGGCAGGGGGCGCTGTCCCCGGCCGGGCGACTGGACACGGGGCGCCATTGCAGTACCTTGGAAGACCTTTGTCGAAAGAGCGCAGCATGCACGCCACTCCAGGTTCGTCGTCACGTGATTCGTGGGGCAGCCAGACCGGGTTCATTCTGGCCGCGGTTGGATCGGCCGTCGGGTTGGGCAACATGTGGCGGTTTTCCTACGTCGCCTCCCAGGGCGGCGGGGCCGCGTTCGTCCTGCTGTACCTGGGGCTGGTGGCCGTAATCGGCATCCCGCTGATGACTTCCGAGTTCGTGGTGGGACGGCTGGCCCAGGTTTCTCCCGTCAAGGCCTTGCCGATGCTCGGCGGCCGAAAATGGACACCGTTGGGGTGGATGTTCGTCTTTGCCGGGCTCATCATCCTGTCCTACTACTCGGTCATCGCCGGGTGGACCATGCGGTATGCCTGGGAGGCCGTCTCGTCAGGGCTTCCGGCCGACACAGAGGCCTACTTCAACGCAGCCGCCAGTGGATCGCAGGCGATCGGCTGGCACGTGGCGTTCATGGCCTTGACCATCATCATCGTGGCCGGAGGCATCAAGCGCGGCATCGAGCGGACGGCGGTCATCCTGATGCCGGTCCTGTTCGTCATTCTCGCCGGGCTGGCCGTGTACTCGTTCTTCTTGACGGGAAGTCGTGAAGGCTACGCTTTTTACCTCAACCCGAACCTGGGCAACGTGTTCGATCCGCAGATCATCGGCGCCGCGGCGGGCCAAGCGTTCTTCTCCTTGAGCCTGGGAATGGGAGCGTTGATTACCTTCGCCTCGTACCTCAAGGGCAGCAACAACCTCGCCAAGGAAGCGACGATCGTCGCCCTCGCGGATTTCAGCGTCGCCTTCATGGCGGGACTCGTGGTGTTCCCCATCGTGTTCACCTTCGGCCTGCAGAATCAGCTCGGCGAAAGCAGCCTGGGCGCGTTGTTCATATCGCTGCCGGCTGGATTCGCCAGCATGGGAGCGGCCGGCAAGTTCGTCGGTGCCGCGTTTTTCATCATGCTGTTCTTTGCCGCGCTCACGTCGGCAATTTCCCTGCTGGAGGTCGTCGTATCCGCGATCGTCGATTCGTTCGGCATGGCTCGGCGCGCCGTCGCCATCACCATGGGGACAATCATCGCCATCATCGGCATTCCCTCCGCCCTGAGCCTCGACTTCCTGGGTGCGGCTGATGCTCTGGTAGGGAGCTTCCTGCTGATTCTCGGAGGGTTCTTCACGGCGATCTTCGTCGGCTACGTAGTCCTCGACAAGGTCGACGCGGAGTTGGCCATTGGACTTCCCAATAAGTCCATGCGGAAGGCCTGGGCCTTCATGGTACGGTACGTGGCACCACCGATTCTATTGGGAGTCCTCTATCTGTTGATCGCCCCAACCTGGCAGGCGGTCCGCACACTGGTGGGTCTCGGCAACTAGCGGAGTCCAACCGAGGGCAGAATCCGCTGCGACGGGATTATGACCGGGAAAACCCCGTAGGGGCGACGCATGCGTCGCCCTATCTACCGGACACAAATTCAGCGGCTCAGCGGGGGCAGTGTTCCGACGTTTGAACGTCGGCTCGGCGCTTCGCGAACCGTCGTAAACGACGGGACGCCCCCGGGGCCATTCATGGCACACCGCCGCAGGCGCCGAGCCGCGGATTGAGGTGTCTGCCGCTTGGCGCCAGCGCTCTTCCTCAGGCCGCCGGCTGCCGCCGCTAGGCCTGTCGAATCATCCGCGGATCAACCTTCTGACGGTCATGGTCCACTAGCACCTACCAGGCATTGCAACAATAACGGCCGTCTGTGAGGGCGGCCGTCGTCGTTGCGAGGTCACCGAGCCCGTTACTGCTGACTGGGCCGGCCCCGCCAGGCTAGGGTAGCGGAAGACGGTCGTAGCGAACCAGATCGTAGTACGACGGGAATCGATCGCCGGCGAACCAATCGGCGAAAGCTTCTATTCGTTGCAGCGATTGTACGCTGCAGGAACCCGCCGTGACCGGCTCGATGAGAGCCCCACCTCGACGGAACACGCTCCGAATGATGACACTGGTGCTATCGGTCGGCAGCACTTCGACGTTCCGCGCGAAGGCAGAGAAGACTCCGTCATCGAACAGGTAGAACTCCACATTCGAGGTGTAGAACGCCGACACCCTGGTGTTCCGCTGATCCAGATACCCGGCGATGGCCGGCAGCGTGTGCTCCCCGGCCAGGTCGCCCACCAGCGGAATGACGAGGTTATCGAGTTGCAGGCGGCGCACCACTTGGTAGGCCGCCTCTGTCGCCAGGTAGCTCGAGGGTTCCATGCTGCCACCATCCGTCAGCAAGAACCGGTGGGTGGGGTAACACGATCGCGAGACCCGGCCGTGGGTCCGGAACCGGAGGTCGAGTCCCGCGGCGATGAACCGCTGATGGACGCGCAGAATCGTCACCCGATCGTCCGCCGACAACGCCACTCCGCCACGTCCGATGGCCAATTGGACGGTTTCCATCGCCGCCAGCGCCACGCCCGGGTCCACCGTCACCGTGTCGATGTAGCGGGTCAGTGCTTCGAGCGGACGCTCGCGCCACGCCGCCAGACTGTCGGGCACCGCTTTGCCATACATGAGGGCCAGAAATTCGGCGCGCGTCGCGGCTTCGTCGAACAGCGCCTTGAACCACAGGTGTTGCAACAGGTTGTCGCGCCTGATGTCGACGATGAACGCCACTTGCGGGCGGACCCGGGCGATGTAAGAGAAGTTCTGGTCCGGGCCAACACCGATATAGGCTCCGCCGCTGACCCCGTACCGGTCGAGGGCAGCCATGACCTCGAGATAGGTCGTTTCGTTGCTGATGAGATTGTCAGTGTCGAAGTATCGTCCGGGCTCCGAGAAGTCGGTGATCAGCCCGGCGAAAGCCGAGTCGCTGAGGGCGGGCCATGGCCCCGAATCGGGCGTTCCCGTACGACCGCAACCGGCGAGCGCCAGCAGCCCGGTCAGGGCCAGAATGAATAACTGAGATGGGCCTTTCACTACGGCGCCTCGATCAGGTGTGACACATTGCAACCCTCCGGAGTAGTTTCCCGCCTAAGGAAGAAGGAACGTTCCCCACCGGGTTTCAACCGTTGTGGCCCCGAATGAATGCGCTGGCACCCAGCCACCGAGCACCATCCCCTTCGTGGCCGATTCCCCGCGTTCCTTTATAATAGCGCGCCGGACTCACATTCCGCCGCCGCTGGTGGAAGCTCCGGTGGCCACACTGGCATCGCTCGACCAAGCCACGAAGCGGCGCGACCCGTTCTTCGGATCGGAGTCGCTGGCATCGCCGATATTCGATCCGCTGCGGAGCACGCCGGAATTCGCGGCGTTGATCGACGATGTAGGGCTGGATGTGGCAGTCCTGGCCGGTGGCTAATCGCCCGGCACCAGAGATATCCTACAAACCGAAGCCGAACGAAGCGAGAACGTGGAGCGCCACGTTGGGGACCCGGGCGTTGCCGTTGGCGATGGTGACCCAGGCCATCGAACCGGTGACCTTGGCCTCCATGCCGAAGAAGACGTGGCCACCTACTGGAAATCTCCGCTGCAGAGCGCCGTAGAGGGTGGCCCCCGCAACATTCCACCCGAGCTTCAGGAAGCCCTTTCGCCCGTCCTGGATTTGGCCGCGTACTTCAGAGTATGGGTTGGCGATGAGGGGGCCACCCCCGGCACTGATGACCCATTTCTTCTTGCGCCAGGCATGCCCTACATACAGGGTGTTATACCCGAAAGTGATCTCGAATCGCTGAATCTCAGGTGGCGGATTGTCGAGGTAGAGTTTGTGGTGGAGGAACCCGAAGACGACCGCTTTGGCGTCCTTCCGATACCAGATCCCCACCTGCACCTGGTGGTACGGCGAGGGAGCGAGCGGTCTGGTGCTGTAGTCCGCCGTCAGGCGAATCTGATCGAACCCCTCCTGGTTGACTACCAGAGGCGTCGGCGCGCTGAACGCGGTGCCCAAGGCTCCCTCGAATACCACTTTACCCTGGGCCCAGCCGAGCGTTGGGAGTAGCACCAGTAACGTAACAAGGGCCGATCGGGCGTACCGCAGCATCGGTTGTCCCCCGCCGGAAGGAGAGGGCAATCTCGCTATGAACCATGCCCTTTCCTGGATCAACGACATGATCGCCAAAAAGTTCTCACCCCTGGGCGACCCCGTCTGTTCTAGCCTCGCGATGTTACCGCATCCTGTCAACCTATGCCTTCGCCGGCTTGGCAATCTTCATCTTTACCTCCCTATCGCTTCATGGTCTCAAGGGTATGATATGCTGGGAGAGGCGGCCAACTGGCCGTCCAACCCGTGCCCTGAGGAAACCGATGGAACGTGCGGATCCTGCCAGCTATTCCCCCGGCGTCCTGCGACGCCTGGCCATCGCCGCCCAACTCGACCGTGAGGCGTTCTTCGCCGAGCACGCCCGCTGGCGCCGATCCTACGGTGACAGGGTCGAAGCGGTGGTACTGGCCGAGGGTACTCGCCGGCAGGTCGATGGCGTCCGGGTGGCGCCGCTCGAAGTGTGGACCTTCTTCCGGCACCACCCGGACGGCCCCTTCCCCACCCGCCGCCGGCGAGTTCCGGCGGCACGGGACCCGTGGAAGCGGATCCTGTCCGAACCCTCATTGGCCGGACGACCGCTCACGCTGGTCAGCGTCAGTATCGAAGCCGACCGGTTCGACGACGCCGAACTCGTCGTTCGCCGCTACCTGATGACCGGTAAGACCACCAGCGCGCGGCGGCTGGCCAATGGCCGCGTCATCATGTTGGAGCCGGCCCAGACCCGAGGCCGGGCAGTGTGGCAACCGCGGGAATCGGAATTGAATATTGAGTGTTGAATGTTGAAGCCCGTCCCTCGGCTGAAGCCGAGGCTCGGCTACTGTCGCTGAAGCGACGAACTTCTGATACGTGCTCGTCCTACCGCCGTACCGCCGTACCGCCGTACCGCCCGCTGGTGCAGCCGGCCGTCGATACCTGGCGGAATGCCGTAGCCCAGATGCTCCAGAACCATGGGGAAGGTGTCCACCGCGCGTATGGGACCGGCCACCGGTCGGTTGAAGGCCGCCAAACACAACATCTGGTCGGCCGCCAAGCTTCCGTGTCCGGCCTTGTGTTCCGGGAATTCCCAGTCTGATCGGAGATCGGTCCCCGGCTCGGCCGAAACGATGAGGTCCCCCGTCCGATGGCTGCTGAACAACTGGAGCAGCTGTACCGGGCCGTCAGGATGCGGGCTGTCGATGGTGGCCCGCAACCAGCCATCGCTGTCGTGCCGTTGTGGTGCAGGTCCATACCCCAGGGCATCACCGGTTTCGGGTGTGTAGCCGATGGTGTTTCCCTTCTTGGTGATCCGCGCTCTTCCCGAGGCCGAAACGACCACGACATCCTCACCCTCTACCGCAGCGACGAAAGCTACTCCTTCGAGGTTTGCCAGGTGATCGACCACAACCTTGGGAACCCCCTCTATCTCTCCATCCTCGATGGCCGACAACGGGTACCGGTGTGACCTGGGCGTGCCGGGCGCCAGATAGACCTGCGCCGAAGCGTTGCCCGACACCATGACGGCGGCCCGGGGATGGCGCCGCCACAACACCGGATGGCGCAGCGTGGGAACGCCGAGGTCCTCCAACGCCAGCGCGATGTCGACATGGCGATCGATGCGTGAGAATCCGTGATCACTCACCAGCATCAACAGGTGATCCGTCTCGCTCCCCACCGCGGCCAGGTAACGACCCAGATCGCGATCGAAGCGGCGGTACAGGTCGAGCACGCGGGGGTGTTCGGGATGCCGCAGGTGGGCCACGCCATCGATCCCGGGAAGCACGGCGAACATGAAGCGGGGGCGCCGCCGAGCCTGCTCGACCATTTCACTGCAAACCGCGCGGTCGAGAGGTTCATAGTTGCAGTTGTAGTGTGCCGCGGCGCCATACACCATGCGAGTGACGCCCAAACGATGACGTCCTTCGCCGAGTCCCCTGGTGAATGGACTGCAGATGGCGGTGCTGTCCTTTTCGATGTCGAAGATTGACAGCACCGAATCGGCGACATCGCTGTTCAGCATGCCGCCCTGATAGCCACAGTAGCTCCGCACATGTTCGCGGTCGCGCATCCAGCGGCCTTGGTAGCGCGACACATCCATCCACCGCGTTCCCGGCACCTGACACGTTCCGGGGTAACAGCCGGTGAGAAACGGGAGGTAGGCGATGCCGGTGGTCGAGGGGAACACCGTGGTGGCCGGAACCCGGCCACCCGGCTCGAGCACGTGACGGCTGATCGTCGGCAGATCCCCGGCGGCGACCAGCCGGTCAAATACGTCCGGCCGGGCCCCGTCCAGCATCACCATGGTGACGAGCTTGTCCGATAGGGGAGTGGCCCCCGGGCGAGATATCATGATGGCTCCAAGGCTAGCGTACACCGGGAGGTTGGGCTAGGCCCGTTACTTGGGCGTTACCTGCGAGGGAAAAGAGGGAGAATGGGGCAGCCCGACGGATAAGCATTGTGCCCTGGTCGTGGACCCCCTGACCGCCTGTCCGCCTGACCGCCCTACCGCCTTACCGCCCTTCGTCACTCACTCACATTAAAGAACAGTTGTATCCCCGTATGCCGCTGGTCGATCTTGGCCTCGCCCAGGGCCACCATCACATACAGCACGTTCAGAGCTTCGAGCGCCGAGCCGATGAGCTTCCTCTTGCGGGCCCGCTTGTTGATGTCCTGCGAGGTGACGCCCTGCCGGCCGCGCGTCATTTTGCGGACATACTTGTGGGCTTCACGGGACACCATGTTGAAGTAGCCGGCCTTGGGCTTGGCGCGGGAGAAGGAGAACACGAAATAGGCCTTGGGGCTGGAAAATACGTAGTAGGTCTGCCGGCGTCCGAAGACCTTCCCCTCGAATGACAGCCCGGCGCTCAGGTCCTTGATGTTCATAGCCTACTCCGATCGAATGGAATGCCTACCTCGCGGGCAGTGTCGGTCGCCGGCTCCTGGGCGGACAGGGCGGCGGGGAGGCACAGGCCACGATCAGGCGGGAGAGCATGTCGTAAGATCGATGTCGGGGCGTCTGGGTCAAGGTATGGCTGGTGGCGGGGTAACTGCGAGATGTGATTCTTGATTCTTGATTCTTGAGATGTGATGTGGAACGGCCTCCCCTCGTAAGGTAGGACATCTCCTAACCAGGTGTCCACCAAACCGGGGAAACTTCAGGCTCACATCAAATCAAGATTCAAGAATCAAGAATCACCAATCTTCTTACGGCAGCGAATCCGCCACCGCCCACAAACTGTCCCTCACCGGCCAGCCGCCCCCCAGCGCCTTGTACAACTCCACCGTCGAGGACAGTTCCCGTTGCAGCGTCTCCGACGCGGCCAGCTCGGCCCCGAACAGCGACCGCTGCAGATCCAACACCTCGAGATAGCTGGTGACGCCACCTTGATAGCGCGCCCAGGATAGTTCGGTGGCGTTCCGGGCCGCCTCCACTTGGCGCACGCGCGACTCGTGTTCGGCGCGGTAGGTATAGACCGCTACCACGGCGTCTTCCACCTCCTGGAACGCGGTCAGGATGGTCTGTTGGTATCGGTTGAGCAGTTGCTCCGCGCGGGCCACCTCGATGTCGACGCGGCGCTGGTTGCGCCCGGCGTTGAACAGCGGCCAAAGAGGTTGGCGCCGATGTTGAGAATGGCACTGGTGAGGCCGCCGCTGGTGAAGTCGTTGCTCAGGCCGGCGGAGCCGGTGAGCGTAAGCTGAGGAAACTTGAGTACCTCGGCCACGCCGATGCGCGCCGTCGACGCTCGGTTACGACGTCATGCAGCCGCACGTTGACTTCGGTGAGATAGCCCGACACCTGGGGCACGATGGGCACGATAAAGCCGTCGACCTTGCCCAAGTTAGTATACGGGGTGTATCGGTCGGCGGCCATGTGGCAGCCAAACAGAACCGCAACCGCAGCCAGGACGATCCGGGTCAGGCGTTTGGCTGGGTCGGATTGCTTCTTCACGCCTGGGATATCAGACTCGGCCGATTCGCCGGCCGAGTCTGCCATGGGGCTGTCCTCCAGCGCGTTTGATTTGTTAGCTGTCATCACGACTACGACTTATCGCGCTGGGCATCTTCAACTCTCCTCCGCCACCGGTGCTTCTACGGTTGCTTCGAAGCCTTCCAGGTTTTCCCCATCACCAATCCACGCTACCAGCAATTGATAGAACAGCGCCAGCACCACCGCTCCGACGAACAAACCGATGATACCCGACATCATCATGCCGCCGATGGCACCCACGAGAATCACCAGCATCGGCACGTCCACGCCTCGGCCCAACAGCATGGGTTTGAGAATGGCATCACTGCCACTCACGATGATGCCGTAGATCATGAAAATCACGGCCGTGGTGGTACCGGCATTGCCGAACACGTATACCATCGCCGGTCCCAAGACCAGAATCGGCGGCAGCTGCATGATGGCGAGGAACAACACGACCATTGCCCACAACGAGGCCCCGGGCACCCCTGCGACCGCTAGCCCCAAGCCCGACAGCAGAGCCTGGATGACCGCGATCCCCAGGACGCCCTGCGCCACACTGCGAATGGTCAGTTCGGAGAGCCGGACGAACGCCGCGCCATTCTGGCCGGCGACCTTGGTGGCGAACTGGGTGGCGGCGTCCTTGCCGGAGGACGCCGAGACCAGGAACACTGCGGCGATAATGAAAGAGATGACGAATTGAAGCACCGTCATCGTCAGGCCGCCCAAGGCGCCTGCCAGGCGGCTCCCCACGGCCGCAACCTGAGACTGATATTTCTTGAGCGTGCCTTCGAGGTCCTGGGAGGCCGCGGTCCACACATCGGCCAGCGGATCGCCGATCACCGGCCAGCCGCGCACCTTGTCGGGGGCGGGAGGCACTTGCAGCGTACCGGACTCCAATCCCTGGGCCAGTGCGCGGCCCTCCGACACCACATCACCGAAGAACTGCACGGTCGGGATGATCAGGGCAGCCAGGGCCAGGAGAGCAAACAGCGTCGCGGCCAGCTTGGGCCGTCCCCCGAGGCGCTTGGCCACCTTTGCATGGATGGGCATGACCGCAACGGCGATGATGATGCCCCAGAGGACTGGTTCAATGAACGGCCGCACGATATTGAGCGCCCACAGGGTCAAGAGCGCCAGGAGGCCTATCCTGATGGCTGCTTCGACGGATAGTTGGATGAAGCGACGGTCGGCTTCGGGGTATACGGGAGACGCCATGGGGGGTCTCTCCTCGGTCGGAGAATTCACCTAACGTGATGGATCGTGCGAAGTTGCCGCGATTGGGGCGGGTGTCAAGGCAAGGTGTGAGATGCCCCGATAGAGACCTTTAGCAATGACCGAACAACAGCAGGCAAGAGGGACCGGGCCGCCACCGGACCCATACCGGTGACGACCCGCACTTGTGGCGCCTACTACTCGTAGGCCTCGTACTCGAACTTCTGCCCGCCGACCGTGGCCTCGTACATCAGCCCGCCCTCGGCCATGGTCACGATGGCCACGCCACTGTTGTAGGCCAGGTCGGCCGACGCGCTGTGCGAGAACGCCACCGCCGAAGCCTGAGCGCCGAACTCGAAGTTCTCCCGGGTGAAGTCATCATAGGCGGTCTTGTCTTTGAAGAAAATCACCTCGATGAATTTCTGGCCGCCCAGCTGC
>SMVY01000032.1 GCA_004357415.1 Gemmatimonadota bacterium | reverse complement strand
GGGCGTGGGGCGTAGGGAGCTAGGAGCTGGGAGGCAGGTGTCGTGAGATGTGACCTGATGGCAGGCCGATGAACGACCAACCGAAGGGATCGCGGCTCGACCGGTTCATGCGGTTGTTCAGCGACGTTCGGGCGGGAGAGGGTTTGCAGGCCCTTCTGCTGGCCTTGAACATTTTCATGGTGCTCACGGCGTACTACGTCATCAAGCCGATTCGTGAAGCGCTGATTCTCGGCGAATGGTCGGCCGAGGTCAAGAGTTATCTGGCAGCAGCGATGGTTATCATCCTGGTGCCCGTGGTACAGCTTTACGGTCGACTGGCTGATCGTCTTCCACGCAAGCGGTTGATCAACGTTGTCACCATATTCTTCGTAGCTTGCCTGGTCGTATTCTTCCTGCTGGGGCGGGCCGGAATTCCACTGGCAATCCCGTTCTTCATTTGGGTGGGCATCTTCAGTGGCGTCATCATCGCCCAGTTCTGGTCGTTCGCCAACGATCTCTATACCAGCGGCGAAGGGGAGCGGCTCTTTCCGGTCATCGGCTTCGGCATGTCCCTGGGGGCTGTGCTCGGGTCTACCGTGACCAAGACGCTCGTCGCCCCTCTGGGCATCAATTTGTTGATGCTGATCGGGGCGGCACTCCTCCTCCTCAGTCTGGTCATTACCAACTACATCGATCGGAAGCAGCGCGAGCGCACGGAATCCCATCTTCCGCTCTCCTCGACTACCGCGGAGATGCCGGCCGCCACCGGGCAATATCGGGCGGCGACCGGCGAGTTCAAGGCGTTGACCCAGGAGCAATCGCTCGCGTCAGGTAGTGGGGAAGGCGCCTTTGCCCTGGTGTTCAAGACCCGATATCTGTTGCTCATCGCGCTGATGATTCTACTGACCAACTGGGTTAATACCACCGGCGAATATATTCTGTCGAGCACGGTCGAACGCGCGGCCGAGGCCGCGGTCGCCTCGGGTGCCTCCGGCGGGCTGAGCGAAAAGCAATACATCGCCAGCTTCTACTCGGATTTTTTCCTGGTGGTGAATATTCTAGGAGTCGTGGTGCAATTGTTCTTGGTCTCCCGAATCATCAAGTACGCCGGGGTGCGAATCGGGATTCTGGTTCTGCCGCTCACCGCGATGCTGGGCTACGGTGTACTGGCCTTCTACCCGCTCCTCTCAGCGGTGAGGGCGACCAAGACAATAGAGAATGCCACCGATTACTCGCTGCAGAACACCGTAAAGAACGCCTTGTGGCTCCCCACGACTCGCGAGCAGAAATACAAGGCCAAGCAGGTCGTCGACGCCTTCTTCCATAGAGCAGGTGACGTGCTATCGGCCGCGCTCGTGTTCGTCGGCACCACATACTTCGCGCTACGACCCGGCGGATTTGCCGTTGTCAATATCGTGTTGGTGCTGATCTGGATAGCGGTCGCGATCGCGATCGGTCGGATCTACACTCATCTCACCCAAACGGGCCAGCCGCCGGTTTAGTCTTGCGACTCTTCCCTGAGGCGTTTTAGAGCGTCGAGCCTGTCGGCGATGGTGTCCTCTGAGCTGAGGAGGCCCTGCAGGGCATCGCCCGACGATTGCGGGTGGCGCCCCCGGCGGATGGGTGTCTCCAGGAAGGGCCACAACTTGCGGCGCAGGTCGTCGGGCAATGCCGACTCCAAGTACTCCAGCGCCGTTCCCCGCAGCAGGGCGTCATCGGTAAACAACCCTCGGAAGGCTACCCGAAGCGGCTGCGCCGGGAGGATGAGGGATAGCATGGTAAAGACGTGCTCGAGACTCCGGTCGGCCCGGGTTCGCAGGGCCTCGTCGAGAATGGGTGACTTGTCGTCATCCTCAGTGGCATCGAGCAGGCGACGGCTCTCCCACACACCCCGGTCGACCGCCACCTCCCGGTCGATCATGGCCAACACTCGCGCGCGATCGACCCGCAGCGAAGCGTCCCGGGCGTGCATACGGCTCAACACTCGGCCACATCGATAGCGCACCTCGAAGCGGTGATCCTCCAGGCCGGCCAACAAGCCATCCGCCGCACGCTGTGTCGTGGCGTCGGCCAGGATCAGCGGAAGGCGCCGGCGGATGGAAAAGTCGCTGTCCGGGTCGAGGAGGTAATCGGTCAAGAGTCCGGTGGCTCGATCGGCCAGGGGGCGCAGTGCCTTCATGGCGGTGCGGGCCACCTCGTCCCAGGCGAGCAACGGCACGACGTACGCTACCAACTCGAGGGTGAGCGGAGCCTCGGCCAGCGCGCGACGGACACGCGAGCGATCGCGCGATCTGAGTTCCAGGACTCGCTCCATGGCAGGATCGAGTTTGGGAGCGCTCGTGGGCTCAGCCGGGGGAGCGCCCGCTGCGGTGGCCTGTGACGGGTGGGTGGCGGTTTTCTTTTCCCGGAACTGGGTAAGGTCGATGGCCCCCAGGGTCTGCATGATGGCGGTTTGCGCCACGTTGGACGAGCCATCGTCCTCGAGGTAGCTACCGCGCACGACCAGGCTCTTCTCCAGCGTCTTGAGGTATCCGCGATGGAGCCGACGCGCCACGGCCATGGCGGCGACCGCGAGCACGAAGGTAATGGCGTACATCGGCAGCCCGCGGGCCCCGGCGGGAGAAAGGAAGAGTATGACCTGCGCCAGAGCACCGGCCGCCAGGTCGCCCGCGCGGACGAAGCCGATATCCAGGATGGGCTTGATCACCCGTTTGTCGGGCGCGTTGACCGGATTGAACAACAGCTCGTAAGCTGATCGGTACAGGGAATTACGCACGACCGATTCGGCCCCTCGGGCGAGCATGATCTGGATCAACCCGGGAAACAGCATCACCCCGCCGGCGCCAAGGGCGACGACGGCTGGAAGACCGGCCGCGGACACGGCCAACCCGAAGCGCCGCAAGAGCCGCTTGGTGGCGAGGGTCTGGACCAGGACGGTCATCAGCGCTATGGCGGTGTAGAACACGGCAAAGAACCGCAGCAGATCCTCACCCCGCATGCTGTTTGACGCCCATGCCTTGAACGCGAGATCGAGGAGCCCCTCGCTGATGGCCGTCAGGAACACCAGCGCCCCGATGGTCGTCAGGTAGGGCGACCGGCGCAGGACCTGGAGGCCGGATCTCGGTAGTTTCCGGTGCTCCGCGAATTCCGCGGTAAGCGCGGGCGAGGGGACGGTCCTCCCCATGCGCGACGTAAGAACGGCTGCCGCCACATGGAACAGCGCCAGCATCGGAAAGAGTGCCTCGATCGACCAGAGCGCCGCACTCCGCTCGGCCAGGATGCCGCCGAGCAAGCCGCCGATGGTACCTCCTGCGGCGATGCGGGCGATTTGCCGCTTGGCGGTCCGCGGATCGAATCGCTCGCTCACCACGGACCAGAATCCCGAGATGAGCAGGGCTCCCAGTCCGGTGAAGTGGAGGTACATGATGATGGCTACTATTCGCGGGTATTGGCCGACCAGCGCCCACTCCCCGAGGGTGAGGAGGGCGCTCAGGGCAAACCCCAGCGGCACCGCCCGGGCCGGGTCTAGGCGGCCGCCGGTCCGACTTACCAGACCGGCGAGGAGGAGCGAGAGCGCCGAGGCGCCCATGATCATGGCGGGAAGGGCGACGATATCGTAGTTGGACAGGAACAGTGCGTCGCGGGTCGCCTTCCCCGCGATCTGGAACGCGATCATCGAGGCGGACGCCACGGCGCCTGCCTGGACGGCAAGACGTATGTCTCTGTCGCTGGCGCTCACTCAGTCACGTCCTCTCGTCCCCCGGGTTCCGTGTCACGGCCATACTACTCGTCTGGCGCGGGGGATGACACCCCCGCCGATAAGGCCTCTTTGACGTCCTGAACGTCAGGTGGTAAGTGAAGATTCCCTTGTGCCGGCCGTTTTGGTGGCGTCTGCTCGCCCCGTCTGCGGGACGGCTGGGCCGGGGTAGTTTCGCCGCTGGCCGGCTTGGCCAGCACGCGGAGCGGGGCACAGTGGCTGGAAGGCCTGGTCCGGCTGGCGCCGTGGTCCCAAGAAGATGCGGAAGCGTGGTGGCGAGCTCGCCCGGAGCATGACTCCTGAGGAATGCCTAGGCTGGTATGGCCCTCAGGCACGAGGCGCAGGTACCCCGGAAGGTGACCTGGGCCTCTTCGACGTCCCCCTCGATGTCGTCAGGGTCGAGGCAGGGTTTCTTGCCGAGGACGCAGTGCACATCCTGGATGGCACCGCAGATCTTGCAGACGAAGTGGTGGTGCCAGGGCGCCCCGTATTCGTAGCGCGCGCTGCCGGGACCGACGGAGACCATGGTGACCAGGCCACAATCCACCAGGGCGCTGGCAACGTTGTATACCGATGCCCGGGGGAGCGGCGTCGATTTCTCTGCCAGCAGTGTCCCGATGTCGTCGGCGGAATGATGGCCCGGAGTGGAGCGGAGGAGGTCGAGGACCAGGAGCCGCGGGCGGGTTACTCTGAGGCCGGCTTCACGAAGGAGGTCGGTGTTGTCTTGCTCGATCGTGGTCGATTCCTGGATGCCGACCATGCAATCCTCCGGGACGGGGGGACGTCGTCTGGTAGTGACCCAGCGCCAACCATCAACCAATGAATCTATCCCGGACAGAGGCCGCGTACAGGGGCAGTGCAGGGACGTCGCGAAGCTTGCGATCGGCTCCGGGGGCGGCTAAACGTTCCATTGTACTGCCACACACTTCGATACCACACCGTCCAGGAACTCCATGCACTCCCCCACCGTCCTGATACGTTTCACCTTTTCCATCCTCATTCTCGGCGCGGTCCTGGCCACTGCCGGGTGCGGCTCCGGCAGGCAGGCTGCTGCGGGTGTCGCGGTCGCCGGGGTGGACACGGCCCGGCTTCGTGCGGCCATGTCGGTGTTGGCCGCCGATTCGCTTCAGGGCAGGTTCACCGGGAGTGAGGGCGCCGCCGCAGCAGCCCGGTACATTGCCGGACAGCTGGAACGGCTTGGTCTCGAGCCCGCCGGCGACAGCGGCTACTTCCAACGGGTTCCCATTCAGGTAACCAAACGAGCCGACGGCAGACGACGATTCAGTTTCTACCCGTCGGTCCGGGCGTGGGGTCTGCTCCCGCCGGAACAGCAGCTCATGGCTGTCAACGTGGTGGCGCGGTTGCCCGGCGCGGATTCCACCAACTTGGAAACGGTAGTAGTGGGCTCCCACTACGATCACTTGGGTATTCGGCGACCGATCGACGGCGATTCGATCTACAACGGTGCCGACGACGCATCCGGCGCGGTAGGAGCGCTGGAGATCGCCCGGGTCCTGGCAGCCGGGCCCGGCCTGAAGCGGTCGGTGGTGTTCTTGTTCTCGGCCGGTGAGGCCATCGGCTTCATTGGAACCCACTACTATGCCGAATATCCGGCGGCACCGTTGGGTGAGACGGTCGCGGCCTTGTGGTTGGAGAACATCGGCCGGCCCGACCCCCTCGTCGGACTCGGTGTTGCGTGGATTACTGGTAGTGATCGTACCAACCTCGGTCGCTTGCTCGAGGACGCCGAAATCGACATCGAGGTCGAACCCGATCCCAGACCCGAGCAGAATGTGTATCTCCTCACTGAAAGCGTAGTATTGGCCCGGCGCGGCGTTCCGGCGCACACGCTGTCTTCCTTCGGGTTCCACGACGATTGGCACGAGCCCTCCGACGAAATCGAGACCATCAACTTCGCCCACTTCGGCCAGGTCGTCACGTCGGCGATTGTCATCGTGCGCTACCTGGCGACCGGAACGCCACCGCAGTGGTATCGCGGAGGACAGCCGGAACGTTCAGACTTCTAGCCGAGGTGCCTTATGTACGCACTCGCCATCATCCGCTATCGGAGACCATTGGAGGAGGTACTGCCGCACGTGGAGGAGCACAGGGCCTACCTGCAGGGACTGTACGACAACGGGTGGCTGCTGGCCTCCGGGCCGTTCCAGCCCCGCATGGGCGGCGCACTGCTCCTGCGGGTCCCCGACGGTGATTTGGAGGCCACGCTCGACCGGATCCGGGATCAGGATCCCCTGGTACAGCACGGGGTGGCGCAGTACGAACTTCTGCCCTGGACACCGGTGATCGGCGGGGATGGTCTGGACCGGATGGGGGTGAACCCGTGACCGGCGTAGCCTTTCCCAAGGCGACCGTTGCGTTGGTGGCCTGTGCGGTGCTGGTGTGGGCCTGTGCCGTCAATCCGGTCACCGGCAAGCGCGAATTGTCCCTCATCTCCGAGTCCCAGGAGATCCGGATGGGTCAGGAGGGCGCCCAGAGCGTGGTGAACACCATCGGGCTCTACCCCGATTCGGCTCTCCAGGCGTATGTGAACCGATTGGGGCAATCGATGGCACTGGCTTCCGAGCGACCCCAGCTCCCCTGGTCGTTTGCTGTGGTTAACGACGCCACCGTCAACGCCTTCGCTCTCCCGGGGGGCTCTATCTTCGTGACCCGTGGCATCCTGGCATACTTCAATTCCGAGGCGGAATTGATGTCGGTTCTGGGGCACGAGATCGGTCACGTCACGGCCAAACATTCGGTCAGTCAGATCAGCAAGGCGCAGCTCGCCCAGCTCGGGCTGGGCGTGGGGATGGTGCTCACCCCCAGCCTCGATGTGCTGCACCAGGTTGCCGGCAGCGGGCTGCAGGTGTTGTTCCTCAAGTTCAGTCGTGACGACGAAGCCCAATCCGATGAACTCGGTTTCCGTTACATGGTCGAGGCCGGGTACGATCCCCGGGAAGCCACCGATATGTTCGAGATGCTGGGACGGTTGGGTGGAGGCGGTCGCCTACCCGAGTGGCAATCCACTCACCCAGATCCGGAGAACCGGGCCGCCCGGTCGGCCGAGCGTGCGGCTACGATGACGGTGGATCCGTCGACGCTCAGAGTGGGGCGAAACGACTACCTGAGGCACATCGACGGCGTGGTCTTCGGCGCCAACCCGCGGGAGGGTTACTTCGACGGCGGCTGGTTCCTCCATCCCGATCTGCGGTTTCGCATGTCGTTCCCCTCCGACTGGAAGAGGCAGAATCTGGCGCAAGCGGTGATCGCCGTTAACGCCACGGAAGACGCCGTCTTGCAGTTGCGGATCGTGCCGGCTGCCTCACCGCGCGCGGCGGCGGACACGTTCTTTGCCCAAGCCGGCATTCGCCAGGAGTCCGCGTCGTCGGGTCCGGTCAATGGGCTGGCGGCCGATACCCGGTACTTCACGGTATCGACCCAACGGGGCATCATCAACGGACTGGTGACGCACGTGGCCTACGATGGCAACATCTACCAACTGCTCGGCTACGGTACCATGGCGGCTTTCAGCAGCCAGCGAATGGTACTCAGCGCCGCCATCGGATCGTTCCAGCGGGAAACCGATCCGGCGGTGCTGGCCGTCGAACCGGCCCGCATCGACCTGGTGCGGCTCCCCCGGCGGATGACCATGGCCGAGTTCCATCGCCGCTATCCATCGTCGATTCCCGTCGAGCAAGTGGCTCTAATAAACGGTGTGGATGTGGGTGACACGCTGGCGAGTGGCCTCCTCGTCAAGCGGGTGACCGGCGGTCCGTAACCGCTCTCTCTCGGGCAGCGCCGAGTCATCAGGGATCGTTG
The DNA here is from genome assembly GCA_004357415.1 of Gemmatimonadota bacterium. GTDB lineage: Bacteria > Gemmatimonadota > Gemmatimonadetes > Gemmatimonadales > GWC2-71-9 > N074bin45. The sequence goes on along the minus strand of SMVY01000032.1, from coordinate 9,686 downwards.
GCGGGAGGCGCTCTGCGTTCTGAGGGGGGCGCCGTATGAGCGGCTCCACGGCGCTCGGCCGAAGAGGTGGCCGGGACTACGGAGTCGTGTCCGGGATCAGCGTCCGGATTTGGGCAAAGACGTCGTACCACATGTCGCGGGTGAGCCTGCCAGTGTTGGTGTTCTGGCGCGAGGGGTGGTAGGAACAAACGACGGTCCGTCCATCCGACATCGTAGTAGCTTGGCCATGCCCGAACAGAGGTCGCTCCCCCACCGACAACCGAGTCCACCAGCCACTTGCTTCGAGCCAGTGGCGCCACGCGATCCGTCCCAGGAGAAGCACCACCTCCGTCCGCTGCAACAACGCCAGGTCTGCTTGGAGAAATGGGCGGCAGTTGGCCAGTTCGTCCGGCCGGGGTTTGTTGTTGGGCGGGGCGCACCGGGCCGCGGCGGTGATGTAGCAGTCGGTCAATACCAGGCCGTCGCCGCGGCCCGTGGACAAGGCCTGACTGGCGAAGCCGAATCGGTGCAGAGCATGGTAGAGCCAGTCGCCGCTCGAATCGCCGGTGAACATCCTGCCGGTACGATTGGCTCCGTGGGCCGCCGGTGCCAGGCCCACGATGATCAGGCGTGCGTCAGGGTCGCCGAACCCCGGGACCGGTTTGCCCCAGTAGTTCCAATCTCGGAACTCGCGCTTGCGTGTGGTGGCCACGGCGCGGCAGTGGGCGATCAGGCGTGGGCAGCGCTCACACCGAACGATGGCCCGGTTGACGGCGTCGATGGAGCGGAAGCGGGTTGCAGCCATGCCTCGGGTCAGGCCGCTTCCCTCGCGGCAATGGCCTGGAACGCTTCGACCAGCGCCGTCCGATGGTTCACGGTCGGCCGCCAGCCGAGTACCTCCCGCGCGGCGTCGGCGGTGTACGGGTCTCCGCCCCGCAGAAAGCGCACGGCACCCTGGAGGGTGCCGGGGTAACGCCGCGGGCTGACGATCCGAAGACCCAGCTCCGCGGCTCGGGCCAACATCAGGGCCGGGCCCGCGGGCACTGGCACCGTCCTGAGGCGCCGTCCCGCGACGGTCTGGGCCGCCTGAAACAAGTCGTTGGCCGTGACCGGGGCGTCTCCGGTCACGTTGAAGGCCCGGCCCCAGCCCCGGCCCGATTGGATGGCGGCTAGCACCGCCTGGGCCACGCTGGCGGCGTGGACCAGCGCCATGGGCGTGGCGCCGGAGCCGATCTTGGGTAACCAGCCACGACGCGCCAAACCCAGAAGCCTCGGAAGAAGCAGTCGGTCGCCCGGCCCGTATACCACGCACGGCCGCAAGGCACACACCTGGAGACTGTGTGGGGCACGATCGAACACGGCTTGCTCCGCCAGGCGCTTTGACCTGGCATAGTAGTCGTGTTCTTCTATCCGTCCGCGAGAGTATTCCTCGGTGATGCTGTAGGGTCCGTCGTCTGCGGCGCGGCGGCCGTACACGGCCACCGACGAGATGTGCACCAGGGGGACGCCGTGCTCGAATGCGGTGTCAGCGGCGAACCGTGTTCCCTGGACGTTGACGGCCTCGAAGCGGTCCCATGAGACCGGTTCGGCAACGATGGCTGCGGCGTGAACGATGCCGCTGAGGTTGGGGAAGGGCTGCTGCCAAGCGGCCGCGTCCTCGACGGCACCGCGCACCGCTTCGGCGCCGAGTCTGCGGACCAGGGTTTCGCCTTCGGCGGTACGCACTAGCGCGGTAGTTGGGATGTCCGCGTCTGCCAGGGTCCGTAGAATCTCCTGCCCCACGAGTCCGGTGCCGCCGGTGACCAGTATCACGCTGCCCGGTCGGGGTGGTCGAACGGGAGCGGGGCGATGGTGGCTTCACGCCCGCCGGCGATCACCGTGTCGCCGATGTCGGCTTCCCGCCGGACCATGCCCAACCCAATGCGTCTGTCCGGGAGTACCAGCACGGAGTGGACTTGGCCGAGGACTCGGTCGCCGTTGGCGATGTCCGTTCCATCCAGCGGTTGGAGGTCTATCCAATCAAGTCCGCGCAGTTCCTTTTGGGTCCGGCCGCGAAAGTGGACGCGGGCGACGGTCTCCTGACCGATGAAGCAACCCTTGGTATAGGAAACGCCGTCGATGGCTTCGAAGCGGACTTCCTGGGGCAGGGTCTTCTCGCCGATCTCGATCCCCAGCGCGGGCCACCCTGCCATGATGCGGGCGGCGTGATAGTCGTCGGGCGTGCCGATGGTCATGCCGTGTTCGGTGAGCAGGTTGCCGTAGTGCTCGAGGGCTTCACTGGGACCGACGACGAGCGAAACGAAGGGCGCCGTGTCGGTGGCCGATGCAACCATGACCTCCGCGCCGAGGATGCCAAACGGGGCCACATGGCCCGGACCATCGAGGGGGGGCACGAGATGAGCCGCGGCCATGGCTGACTCGACCACGTCGCCGTACAACCACTGGACCCGCCAGGTGTCGCTGAGGTCCTCCACCGCGGCCAGCCGCGGGGGGAGGATGCGGCGGAACGTCTCGACCACCGCGCTGCGGCCTTCCGCAGGGGCGATCAGCAGGGCCTCGTCCGTCCCGATCATGACCCAGAAGTCGACCACCACCATGCCCTTGTGAGTCAGCAATGCGGCGTACACCAAGCGGCCGGGCCCCGGCGCTACCAGGTCGTTGGTCAGCACGCCTTGCAGGCAGTCGATGGCGCCGGGCCCGTGGATGCGGAAGATGGCGGCCGGCATGGTCACCGAGACGCCGCCGCGGAGGAGCCGCTCCAGCCGGGTGCGGTCTAGGTGCAGCGAGAGTGTCGTCATGCGGGAAAGATAGGCATATGTCGCCGGGTCAGTGAGAGAGCCGGTACCAGCCGGCCCTGCGATACGACTCGTCGAGGAGCTCTACGGGGTGGACGGTGGGGATCCGTCGTCCGGCCGCGATCGATCCTGCGCCCAGTTGCATCAGGCATCCGGGGTTGCCCGTGGCGATCGCGTCCGGTTCATGCGGCAGGATCGCCGCCATCTTGTCGCGGAGAATCTGTCGGGCCAGTGCGGGATGGTCGAGCGAGTAGAGCCCCGCGCTGCCGCAGCAGCGCTCGTGGCCATCGGGGAGGCGAACATCCAGTTCGGGAATGGCCCTGAGGATGGCCAGCGGTGCATCGACGACGCCCTGGGCGTGGTTCAGATGACAGGGAGCGTCGTAGGCGATCCGCATCGGCAACGCCGCCCCGGCGCGAGGACCGGCCTCCGCCAGGAGCTCTGACACATCGCGGACGGAGGCGGCCAGGGCCACTGCCGGCGCCGTTTGCAGGAGGTGTCCGTAGTCCTTGAGGAGGGCGCCACATCCGGCGCTGTCGACGGCGATGTAGTCCGCGCCGGTAGCGAACGCGGCCACGTTGCAGCGCGCCAGACGCAGGGCCTCTTCCCGGGCGCCGGTGTGCTCGTGGAGCGCGCCGCAACACTGCTGGCCGGGGACGTCTACTACCCGGAACCCGTTGGCCTCGAGCACCCGGCGCGAAGCGTCGTGGACGTGGGGGAAGAGCGTGTCCATGACGCAACCGCGAAACAGCGCCACCGTTGGGCCGTCTTGATTCGATGGCGGTCCCTGTCGCCGGTCTGACAGCCGGCGGCGGGGCCGCGGCAGGCCGGCGCTCGCGGCCAGCATTCCCCAGGCGAATCCCACTCGACCCGATCCCGCCAAGAGGCGCGGCAGCGTGGTGGCACGAAACCAACGGGCCAAGGTAAACAATGGGCGCCACAACTGGGGAGTGGCAAAGATGGCGAGGATGGCCTGTTGCGTGAGGGAACTTCCGTTCGATTCCCGGAGCGCTTGGCGCGCCGTGCTGAGGCCCCGGCCGTAGGCTACGCCCGACGGGCACACCGGCTCGCACCCCAGGCACCCGAGGCAGTTGTCGAGGTGTTGCTGGAGACGCTTGTCCGTCGGAAGGAGGTCGCCCCGCTCGAGGGCGCGCATGAGAACAATGCGGCCCCTGGGGCTTTCGTTCTCGTCGCCGGTCGCCAGGTAGGTGGGGCACGCGGGCAGACAGAAGCCGCAGTGGACGCAGGGGTCGAGACCCTGATATCCGTCAGACATCGCTGGGTTCGAGCGCGACACTCAGTTGACTTGCCGGATCGAACGTCCGGCGCAGCCGCCCGACCACCTGGCCCACGCCTTCCCGGTAGGCGCCGAAGTGGCCCACGAGTTCCCGTATGTGCCACGGGGCGCGCTCGAGCGTCAATGGAATCTCCTGCTGCGCCATGGTGTAGCGAACGGCCCTGAGTTGCTCGGCGGTGGCCGTCCCGGTCCAGCGAAGCCCGCCGGACGCGGCTCCGGCGGCGATCAGTCCATCGTCGAGGTCGTGGATGAGCGTGTCGATTGTCTGGTCCAGGCCGTCCACCAGGACTCCCAGACGAAAACTCACCGGTCCGGCGCCCGCGGCACCGGCGACCATACGCCATAGCACCGCGCCGCGATCGCCGGCCAGCCGGTCCCAGGTGACGCTGGACACGGCGCTCAAGCGGGGAATCTCCGACAGCACCGACGCTTCACTCCCCATCATGCGGGCGGCGAGGGCCCACTCGGGGTCTCCGGCGACCGTCGGCGACAGGAGCTCCAGGGCGGTTACCTCGATTGCCTGATCGAGAATCGACCTGCCGGCCGCGGTCAGTTCGTCGCGGGATCCCCGGGCGATCACGGTGGCATCGGACTGGGGGAGCGCCCGCAGCCGCAGGTGGACGGTGGCGATGACGCCGAAGGCGCCGAACCCGCCCACCTGAAGCTTGGTGAGGTCGAAGCCCGCGACGTTCTTCACCACCTGTCCGCCGAATTCTACCAGCCGGCCGTCGGCGGTCACGACACTGCAGCCGAGAACGTGATCCTTGACGTGGCCGTAGCTGTTTCGGAGCGGCCCAGACGTCGCCGTGGCGACGATCGATCCGATCGTCCGGTCCGGCTTGCCCGGCGGGTCGACGGCGAGCCACATGCCCTCTTCCGCCAGGTGGGCACGGAGGTCGTTGAATGGTACTCCGGCGCTGACGGTCGCCACTTGGTCCGACGCACTGGCGTGCACCGTCTGTCTGAGCCCCCGAGTGCTGATGACAATGTCGGCCGGAGCGTCCGGCGGCAGCCAAGTGCCGTTCCCTTCCACGCGGATGTGCCAACCCATGTCGCTGGCGAGCTGGCAGGCCCGGCGGAGGCCGTCTACGCTAGTCGGGGTGACGCGCGGGGTCCCTTCCGCGTCGGCGACGGCTTCAGGTCCCAACACGGCCCGCAGTCTGTCGAGAGCGTCGCCGCTCATACCACACCTCCAGCTCGCCATTCGCGGCAGGCATGGATGGGGAACACCTTTCCGGGATTGGCTCTCTCGTGGGGATCGAACGCCCGGCGGACGGAACGCATGGCCGCCAGGCTTTCGCTGCTGAAGGCCCAGGGCATGTAGTCGATCTTGTCGGACCCGACACCGTGCTCGCCGGTGATCGACCCCCCGGCTGCGAGACACACCGCCATGATTTCCGCGCTGGCGTCGCGCACCTTGGCACTCAATACCGGATCGCTCCGGTCGAAGCTGATGTTGGGATGCAGGTTGCCGTCACCGGCGTGGAACACGTTGCTGATGTTGAGGCTGTAGCGGTGGCCGATATCGGCGATCCGGTCGATGATGTCAGGGAGCGCCGACCGGGGGACCACGGCGTCCTGGACCGCGAGGTCCGGGGCGATGCGGCCCAAGGCGCCAAAGGCTTTCTTTCTTCCGAGCCACAACTGGGCCCGTCGTGCCGGGTCTCGCGCCGTCCGGATCTCCCGGGCTCCATGCTGCCCCAGCAGGTCGGTTACCACCTCAGCTTCCGCGGTGACTGCCGCCGCGCCACCGTCGAGGTCCACCAGGAGGACCGCGGCGGCATCGCGCGGGTAGCCTGCCGCGTAGATGGAATCCTCGACCGCCTGGACGCAGGCTTGGTCCATCATCTCGAGCGCGGCCGGTACCACGCCGGAGCCGATGATGGCCGTGACCGCTTCGCTGGCGTCACGCAGGGCCATGAAGTCCGCCAGCATGGTCACCACCTCGGGCGGAGTCGGCTCCAACCGGAGGGTAATCTCCAGTGCCACACCGAACATCCCTTCGCTGCCGACGAACAGCCCAACGAGGTCCGGGCCCCACGGTTCACCCTGAGTGGACCCCAGGACAACGGTTTCTCCGTCCGGAAGACATATGGTCAGGGCAACCACGTGGTTGGTGGTCACGCCGTACTTGAGGCAGTGCGGCCCGCCGGCATTCTCGGCCACATTGCCGCCGAGGGTACAGGCGGTCTGGCTCGACGGATCGGGGGCATAATACAGGCCGAACGGAGCCACGGCGTCGGTGAGGCGGGCGTTGACGACCCCCGGTTCGACTACTGCCCGGCGGATGACCGGGTCGATGGAGAGAATCCGGTTGAGCCGAGTTAGCGTGAGGAGGACCGCATCCAGCCCGGCCAAGGCCCCGCCGGAAAGTCCGGTGCCGGCCCCGCGGGCGACGAACGGTACCTCTGCGTCGTGGAGCAGTCTCAGGACGGCAACGACCTGGTCACGGTTCTCCGGGAGGACGACGCACCCGGGTTCCGACTCGTGCGTCGGGAGGCCGTCGGCCCGGTAGACGGCCGTGTCGGTAGGACGCCACTTCACCCACCGTGGCCCGACGAGCCGCTCGAGGTCGCGGATCAACGATCGGCGCATACGGGCAATGTACTCGTATCGGGAGTGCGCAGGCCGCAGGGCGCAGGGAGGGCGTGGCCTGAGGGTTGCGCCCGGGTGGGTAGCCCTTGCGCCGACCTGCTGATAGCTGTCAGCTGACGGCTGCCAGCCGGGGTGGGGTGGGGAAGGGCTGGGCGGCTACGCCGCGCTCCAGAATCCCTTCAGCGAACCCAAGTCGGGCGATTCACGCAGTTTCTCGAACGCCCGTTCCCGGATCTGGCGAATGCGCTCGCGGGTGACACCGAGGAGGGCGCCGATTTTTTCGAGCGTGAGCGCCTCCGATCCTTCTTCCATGCCGTAGTAGAGATAGAGGATCTTGCGTTCGCGCGGAGTCAGGTGCCGCTCGAAGATGCGATCGATGAACTCCCTCATCAGGGCGGAATCGGTTTTCTCTTCGATTTCGCTACCGCCGCTGCCGGCAAACCGTTCGCCGAAGGTGCTCGCGGTCTTGTCCGAACGCTCGACCGGCGCATCCAACGACAACTCCGCGCTGGTCATGCGTCGGGCGGAGCGGATGTTCTCGATGGTCTCGTTGAGGGCGGTAGCAATTTCCCGATCGGTCGGCTCGCGGCCCAATTCCTGGGACAGAAAACTCTCGGCGCGGGACATGCGAATGAGGGCTGAGTTTTGGTTGAGCGGGATACGGACGCTGCGGGTTTGCTCGGCAAGGGCTTTGAGTACCGCTTGGCGCACCCACCACACGGCGTAGGAGATGAACTTGACGCCGTGCTCGGGGTCGAATTTTCGCACCGCCTTGAGCAAGCCCTCGTTCCCGATGGCTACCAGTTCCGATAGATCGAGTCCGTGGCCCTGATACTTCTTCACGTAGGAGATCACGAATCGAAGGTTGGCCGTCACCAGACGTTCTGCGGCCGCCGCGTCGCCCTTCTGGGCCTTGCGTGCCAGGCGTCTCTCCTCCTCGCGATCCGTGATCATCGGCAGCTTTTGGATGTCATGGAGATACTGGTCGAAGGCACCGGTCGGTGCCGGACGGAAGAAGGGCCGGGGCTTACTCGTCGTTCCAGAAGCCATTACTACCCCTGAGAGGAGGAGAGTGCGTTTGTCGCTTGCTATCGATGGAGAGTGCCAGCCGCTGATGCCGGTTGGGACGCCGAATATAGGGGGCGCTGAGAGGCCGGTCAAGAAAAGATTTTTTTCCACATCACAAATCGTTTACAGGGAACCCGTTGGAGAAACTGTCAACTTTTCCCCATCGCCACGTTTCTATTTATCCACGTGGAAATATCGTAACATACATATTGACTTCATGTTACGGTGTTGGTTGCGGGATTGTCCTGTGGAAAGATCTGTTGGTTAATCCGTTGACAGGCTAGCAAGTGCCCTGCGGATTCGGGATGCTTCCGCCACCACTGTCCATTGGTCACCCGATCCAGCCATGGTCCCCAGTCCAGCCGGCAAGGCGAAGCGCTGTGCCCCCCCGGCCGCTTTCTTGTCGTAGGCCATGGCCCGGAGTACCCGATCGAACGAAATGTCGGTCGTGAGGCGGACGGGGAGATCGAACCTGGCCAGCAACCCGGCCACCCGCTCCCCCAGGTCGGGCCCCACTAGGCCGAGGTCCGACGCCAGGGCGCATTCGGCCACCAAACCCAGGGCGACCGCTTCGCCGTGGAGCAACTGGTAGTTCGAGGCGTGTTCGATCCCGTGGCCGATCGTGTGCCCCAGGTTGAGGTGGGCGCGCCGGCCCTGCTCCCGTTCGTCGGATTGCACGACGTTCGCCTTGATCGTTACGCTTCGCCGTACCAGCTCCACGAGGAGGTCGAGCTGCCGTGCCGCAATGTCGCCGGCGTTGGCTTCGAGCCACTCGAAGTACTCTGCGTCGGCGATGACGGCGTGCTTGACGACCTCGGCCATGCCGGCTCGAAATTCACGCGCGGAAAGCGTGAGCAGTGTGCGCGGGTCGGCGACGACGGCGGTGGGATGATGAAAGGCGCCGATGAGGTTCTTGGCCTCCGCGGTGTCGACGCCGGTCTTTCCTCCCAGGGCCGAATCCACCATGGCCACCACCGTCGTCGGGACGTGGATGACTGGAATTCCCCGCATGTAGGTGGCGGCCACGAACCCGGCGAGGTCTCCCACCACGCCCCCTCCTACGGCCACGATGGCGGCGTCGCGTCCCGCCCCGCGCGAAAGGAGCGCGTCGCTGAGCCGCTGCCATTCATCGCGAGTTTTTGATGCTTCGCCGTGGCGGAACACCAGCGGGTCGGCGGCGAACCCGGTGGATGGTCGCGTATCCGGTTGTCGCCATGGATGACTGCCGTCCTGGCGCCACCGGCTGAGTTCCGCCTCGACAATGTCGTCGGTAATGGTGAAGACGGTGCGACCGTCCAGGCGGTTGCCGATCAAGTCGTCCACGGTGGCCAGGGCCCCGACGGTGACGTAGACCGGGTAGCTCCCTTGGGCGTGGGCGATGGTGCAGGTAGGCTCGAGGGTGTGGCTCACCAGGTTTCGTCGTCCATTGCGCCCTCGAGGTTGGCCAACCTGGCGAGGGTGAAGAGCAGATCTGACAATCGATTGAGGTATTGGAGAAAGAGCGCCGGCACTCCGGCTTCCCGGTCGAGCGCGACGACGCTGCGCTCGGCCCGGCGGCAAACCGTCCGGGCAAGGTGCAGCTCAGCGGCTTTGGGGACGCCGGCGGGGAGGATGAACGCCCTGAGCGGCGGTAGTTCCCGGTCGGCCTCGTCGATGGTGTCTTCGAACTCGGCGATCCGCGCCTCGGACAGCTCGGCCTTCTCCAGCGCCTTGGCGACCTTCTGCGGATCTGGCGTCGCCAAGTGCCCACCGATGGCAAAGAGGTCACGTTGGACCGCACGCAGAAGATCGTCGTGGAACGCGCGCGGTTCGGTGGCCCGGACCACCCCGATCGCCGAGTTGAGTTCGTCGATGTCGCCGTAGGCGGCTACCCGTACGTGGGCTTTGGACACACGGCCACCACCGAAGAGGCCGGTGTCACCACCATCGCCGGTGCGGGTATAGATCTTCAT
>SMVY01000031.1 GCA_004357415.1 Gemmatimonadota bacterium | reverse complement strand
TGGGAACGGAGCATTTGGCCTGAAGGCGTTCCCACCGACGACCCGGAAATCCGCTTCTCCGTCCTGTTCCATATGGTGTCTCCCGAGCACTTCGGAGTGCTGGGCATTCCCCTGCTCCGAGGACGGCTCTTCACCGAGGCCGATCGAGACGGCGGCGACCGGGTGGCCATCATCGACGAGACCATGGCCAGCAAGTTCTGGCCCGATGAAGATCCCATCGGCAAGCGCGTCACCTTCGAAACCGAAGCTGTGGAAGATCCCGATGTGCCGGAGGTCCGCATCTACCGAACGGTGGTCGGGGTGGTGAAGAATGTGCGCCACTACGAACTCGAGAGCCCGTCCCGCATCCAGCTGTACATCCCCATGGCCCAGAGCGGCCGGAGCTGGTCCTCCGGCATGACCTTGCTGGCCAAAACGTCCGGCGACCCGCTGGCACTGAGCAGCGCGGTGTGGCGAGAAGTTCAGGCCATGGATTCAGACGTGCCCCTCCGTGATATCAATACCGCGGAAGGGTACGTGCAGGAATCCATGGCCAGCACCACCGTCGTCAGCGCCCTACTGGCTGTGTTCAGTGGCTTGGCGCTCGTCATGTCGGCCATCGGCATCTTCGGCGTCATGTCCATGTCAGTAGTCCAGCGTCTGCGCGATATCGGCATCCGCATGGCACTCGGTGCCAAGGGCAGTGACGTGGTGCGAATGGTCGCCGGGCAAGGCCTGGTGATAACCCTGATTGGAATCGGGGTGGGGCTGGCTGCGGCCCTGGCATTGACCAGACTCATGACGTCAATGTTGTACCAGGTGGACCCGATCGATCCGCTCACCTTCTCCGCCGTTTCGGCCTTCCTGATCGTGGTGGCCCTGGCGGCCGCGTATCTCCCTGCCAGACGGGCGACCCGGGTCGATCCGGTGATAGTCCTGAAGGAGGAGTAGGAGAAAAAGGGCTAAAAGGGCTAAGAGGGAAAAGAGGACTAAGATGGAATGAGGCTAAGGGCCGAAGCGGGACCCTCTTTAGACCTCTTAGCCGTCTTTTCCCTCTTTTCCCTCTTTTTTCCGGGCCTGGAACCCCCGGCGCGGATCGGCCATTATTAATACGATCCTCACCTGGAGCGCGTGTGTTCGGGCCTACCAAACTCAGCGTACCAACGCCGGCCGAGGCCCTCCCGGGCCGCTCGACCCCCATGGCCGTACCCCAACGGCACCACGTGCTGGGCAACACCCTCACGCCGCCGTTCCCGGAAGGCATGGAAGTCGCCACGTTCGCCATGGGGTGCTTCTGGGGTGCCGAAAAAATGTTCTGGCAACTCGACGGGGTCTACAGCACCGCCGTCGGCTACGCCGGGGGACGTACGCCTCATCCCACCTATCAGGAGGTTTGTTCGGGACAGACCGGCCACACCGAGGTGGTTCTGGTGGTGTTCGACCCCCGTGTCACCAGCTACGAAATGATGCTCAAGACGTTCTGGGAGACCCACGACCCAACCCAGGGCATGCGCCAAGGCAACGACGTCGGAACCCAATATCGATCGGGCATTTACCCGTCATCAGATGGTCAACGAGCCGCCGCCGAATCATCACTAACGGCGTACCAACATGAACTGACCGCCGGCGGCCACGGAGCCATCACCACGGAAATCGTCGATGCCGGAGAGTTCTACTACGCCGAGGACTACCACCAGCAGTACCTCGCCAAGAACCCCGACGGTTACTGCGGCTTGGGCGGCACGGGGGTAAGTTGCCCCGTGGGCCTAGCCAGCTGACGTGCAGTGGCTAGCCACTAGCCATCAGGATTCCCCATGCTCCCCGATCCCCTCCACCCGGCCCTCGTGCACTTCCCCCTGGCCCTCGCCGGCCTCGTTCCCCTGTTCGTCATCGGGGCCATCGTCGCCATGCGGCGGGGAGTCGCCCCACGGCGGGCCTGGAGCCTGGTGGTGGCCATGATGGCTCTCTTGGCGGGTTCCTCGGTCCTGGCCGTCGAGACCGGGGAAGACGAGGAAGAAGTGGTAGAGGAGGTCGTGGACCACGACATCATCCACGTCCATGAAGAGCGGGCAGAGATGTTCCGCAATATCGCTCTCGCTACCCTGGTGCTCGCGTTGGTGGGCCTGGCGGCTGGGAAGGTCGGCTGGGTCGGTCGAGGCTCCGCGTCGGGGATGGCGTTCCTTCTGGCGGGGCTCGCCTGGGGGGTCGGCGAGTCGGGCGGAGAGCTGGTGTACGTACACGGTGCCGCCAACGCCTACATCGAACAATCAGGCACGGCCCTGCCCGCGCCAGAGGATCATGATGACGCGGGTGAGGACGACCATGACGATGAAGGCGCTGACGATGACGATTAGTTGGAAATCGCCGGTTTCCGGTTTCCAGTAAGGATCCCGTTCCGGATCGCCACGGCCTTGTCTCCCGCATCAGGGTCTTCGACGATCTGGTAAACCATCCGTTCGACGAACCGCAGCTCGCCATCGAGCGAGACGGTCTCCTGCCCCCGGCGAACGACGAACGTCAGCGGCGATCCTTCCGGTTCCCCAGCGTAGCGGCGGCGGAACTCCGCCCCAAACGATCCGTCCCGCACCTGGACATCACCCACCCGCATCAGCACGTCATCGGCCTGCAATCCGGCATCGGCCGCGGCCGATGCCGGCGTGATGGCGACCACCCTGGCGCCGGTGGTGTCCTCTTGCTCGGTCTGGATGCCGATCCTCGCCGTCCGAACCGTATCGACCTCCAGTCGCAACCCGGCTAGCGGCAGGACCGTGCCCCACGGGTACGGCTCCGTCCCGTCAACGTACATGGCATAGAAATCGGCAAAGGATCGGTTGCCCGTGGCCCGGCCAACGGCCTGCCAGAAGTCGATGTAACTGAAGCCGCGGCCATTCTTGTAAGTGCGACGGTAGAGGTCCGTCATGACATCGTCGAGCGAGTGGGCGTTGTCGGTAGCGTCACGAATCAGGACGTCCAGCAACAGCCCGGCCAGCGAGCCCTTGGGATAGTAGATGAACGCCGTGCCGTCGGTCGGCTCGGTCCAGGTCGACACCGAGGCGTCTTCCAAAGACACCGGTGGCGTCGACTCGACCGAATTTACTTTTCCTGCCGTCGTCTGGTAAAAGCGCTGCGCATCGATGATCCCGCCACGCACCAGCGCCAGGTCGGCATAGTAGTCGGTGATCCCCTCGCTCACCCACAGGAGATCAGTTGGCTGGGGTCGGTCGTACACATACGGGTAGAGCTCGGCGGGCCTCAGTCGTTTCACGTTCCAGGCGTGAAAAATCTCGTGGGCCATGACCGAGGCGAGTACCGGGCTTCCGACGAACTGACTGTTGAAGATCCCCAGGTGGGAGGTCGAGTGTTCCAGCGCCGATCCGCCCGGGAAGTCGTCGTCGAACACCAGCAGGATGGTGTAGTCGGTCCAGGGCGTCTCCCCGAACACGGCCGTCATCGGCGGCATCATGCGCTGCACTTGATCCCACATCTCGGCACGGCTCGAACCGGCCACGGCACCGGCCGGGTACGTCGCCAGCCGGAACCACACGTCACCCACCCGGGCGCTGTCCAGATCGAACACCCCGACAAAGGTCGGCATGTCGACCAGTTCGTGATAGTCCGCGGCCGTGTAGCCCCCGCTTCCGGACGGCCGAAGCCCGGTGGCGACCTTCCACTCCGGCTCGGTGACGATGGTTACCATGGCCGGTGCGTCCAACGGCTGGCCCTGGGCGTAGAGGAACAGGTTGGTACCGTTGAAGAACGCGAAGTCAGGAGCCACGTACGACATCCCGGTATCGAGCGTATCCGACCCGAATTCGAACTCGACGGTAATATCGGTCTCGAGACCAGGCAACACGCGCCAAGTATCGAAATCGAGCTTGTCGACTTTGAGGGAACGTCCGTCCGACGACGCCCGGAACCCGGATACATACCGGGCAAAGTGATCGAGTTCATACGACCCCGGCGTCCAGGCAGGGAGCGACAGCACCACCGGCTCGTCTTCCAGGACGGTAAAGTGCATCGCCACGTGGATCACGTCGCGTGCCGCGGTGGCGCGATCGAACGTGACGGTATAATGGACGTCATCGATAGCCTGCGACGCCTGATGGGGATCGAGGCCCTGAGCGGCCAGCGGCGCGCTCCCGGCCGCGGCCACCACTACCAAGGCAACTACGCGGGACACAAACATCAACCATTCTCCGTAAGGGCTAACCTGGCTGATAATAAGCATTCTGATTGTCACGGCAAATGTCACGTCAACGATACTTCAAGGGGAGCGGCCCATGTGGACCCGGCGTAGTAGCAAACTATTGCTGACCCTCTTGGGTCATCTGGTACTCGCCCCCGCAGCCTCGGCCCAAGCAGCGTCGCTCCAGGACGCTCAGGGCAAAATGCAAACAGGGGATTTCGCCGGGGCTATCGTCATCCTCGACAAAATCGTAGCCGCCGAACCGGACAACTCCCAGGCGTGGCTGAGCCTGGCCGGTGCCCGGGAACGATCCAAGCAACACGACCCGGCCGTCCAGGCCTATCACCGCGCCATCGACTTCGCCGCTACCGAGGGCCGGGCGCTCTACGGGCTCGGCCTCATGTATGCCGCGGACGGGCAAACCGATTCGGCGTTTGCCTATCTGGAACAGGCGAAGCACACCGAGACGGTCAACCTGACCCGCATCGGCGTCGACCCCAGATCGACCTCGCTGCGGGAAGATCCTCGCTACCTCGCGTTGTTCCCCACTGAAGCAGAACTGGCCCACCCGTTCCTGGAAGACGTCACCATCCTTCAGGAGTGGCCCGGCGAATCCGCCGGAGACCAGTTTGGCTGGATCGGCCGCAACATCGGAGACGTCGATGGGGACGGCATCAACGACGTCACCACCTCGGCGCCATCCAAGAACGTCGAGGGACCATGGGCCGGACGGGTCTACGTCTATTCCAGCGCCACCGGCGCCCTGCTCTGGACCCACACCGGCGCCCCCGGTAGCCGGCTCGGCATCGGCATCGAGGCCGCCGGAGACGTCGATGCCGATGGCATTCCCGACGTCATCGCCGGAGCGCCAGGCGAGGGCAAGGCTTACGTCTTCTCGGGCAACGACGGACGGATCCTGTACATCTTGGCCGAGCCCGACTCGGCCAGCGGTTTCGGGAGCAAGGTGGCCGACCTCGGTGACGTCGACGGCGACGGCCACGCCGACGTCCTCGTGGGAGCACCGGGAGCACGGGAAGGCGCCGGCGCCGCGTACGTCTATTCCGGCAAGGACGGCGCACTGCTGTTCACCTTCTTCGGTGAACACGCGGGTGACGCCTACGGCAGCGCGGCCGGAGGGTGGCACGACGGACCCCGCGGTCTCATCGCCATCGGCGCTCCCAACGCGGGACCCAACAACGGTGGGCGGGTGTACGTGTACCGGTCGCTCGACCACGAGCCGGCCTTCGTGATGGAAGCAGATGAAGGCAGCAGGCAGTTCGGCGCCATGTTCGTTTCGGTGGTAGGCGACGTCGACGCCGACGGCACCCCCGATGTCTACGCCTCCGACTGGGCTCACTCCGCCCTGGGTCCGTTCACCGGCCGGATCTTCGTCAACTCGGGAGCGACCGGCGAGCAGCTCATGGTCAAGACCGGTGAAGCCGCCGGTGATGGCTTCGGCATCGGCGTGGCGGACGCCGGCGATGTGGACCACGACGGCCACGACGACCTAATCGTGGGCGCCTGGCAGTACGCCGGCCAGGCTCCCAGTGGCGGGAAATCCTATCTCTACTC
The DNA here is from genome assembly GCA_004357415.1 of Gemmatimonadota bacterium. Taxonomy (GTDB): domain Bacteria; phylum Gemmatimonadota; class Gemmatimonadetes; order Gemmatimonadales; family GWC2-71-9; genus N074bin45. The sequence continues at coordinate 881 of SMVY01000031.1, read as the reverse complement.
AGGCAAAGACGGGAGCCTGATGCGGGTCTATACCGGCATCGTCCCGGGCGAGACGTTCGGTTTCGACGCCACCGGCATGGGCGACGTCGACGGCGACGGTATTGACGATCTGCTGATCACCTCCGCGAGGAGCGCCATCAACGGGACGTGGACGGGGCGGATGTTCATTATTAAGGGGAGGTAGTGGCTAGTGCTAGTGGCAGGTGGCAGGTGGCGGGTGGCTGACGGTCACTAGGAGTCGAGGAGCCGACGACGTAGTCGATGGAGCATTTTCTTGACGGACGTCACTATCGTCAGTAGCTCCGAGTAGTCTCCGTCCTCCAGGTATTGTAGGTCTCTAGACAAGAGCAGATGGTAGTCCAACTCGTACGATGACCCTAGAGCGATGTCGGCGTAGCGAGCCTTTTCTCGGTCGGATGACTTTCCCAACCCTTCTGCAAGATTCGCCGGTATGGCTGCGGCCGATCGACGCAGTTGGCGAACGAGTCCGTACCGTTCTTCGGTCGGAAAATCTCTGGTCTTGGAGTACACGGCGAGCGTAAGCTCGTGGGCCAATGTCCAACCCGATATGTGCGGAAGTTTGCCACAAGCCCCCCGAGCCACTCCACTGTAGGGAGAACCCGAGAGATACTACGTACCAAGAAAGCGCATCGCGGTTCCAATGGAATCCAATCACACCCCGATCATGCCACCCTCCACCAGCCACCCACTACTCACTTCTCGTCAACCGATAAATCAATACCGCCGCCCGCTTCGTCATGATCGGCAGCGACTCGAGGAACACCATCTCTTCGGTCGTGTGACCGCCGTCGCCCAGCAGCCCGAGCCCGTCCAGCCCGTCGAGGTACGGCGCCACGAACGATACGTCCGCCGCCCCACGC
>SMVY01000030.1 GCA_004357415.1 Gemmatimonadota bacterium | reverse complement strand
GCATGCAACCCCAACTCCACCCGCCCCCCCCAACTCGCCCCGGTGACCGGGGCGGTTCGGGTCGATGTGGCGCTGCCGCGCGACTTGGCCACCCAGGAACTAGCCGACCAGTTGGTGGTGGACACCTTCCCGGTGACCGTGGTTCAGATCGAAGACGGATACCTGGAGACCCCGTGGTTCGACGCCGCCACCGGAACCGCCACCGACGATCGTCCCTTGGGGCCTGAGGTAGTGCGCCTCAGGGCGTGGATCGATCCCGGGGCCCCCCGCCACAGCCACCTGACAGTGGAGTTGGTGTTCCGCCCGCTGGCAGACCCCTCCAGACCTGGGCGCCAGCTGGACCAACAGGTCCCCAGCGACAACCCGGCCGCCATCCGGCTGGGGCGGGCTCTCGAGGCGGTGACCGCCCGCTACCCGGACCGTACTTCACGGTGACCTAGCCGGGCGGATGGCCAGCCGGAGCCCGGGCCGCTAGTTTTCACCCGTGCCCGCACCCGCCGAGCCCCCGACCACCCACCGAGTCCGGATCGAGCCGGACTCGGCTCCAACCGTCCCCTCTCCGGAACGCGACCTCGCCTATTGTGAGGAGATGTTGCCCAGGGTGTCGCGGACATTTGCCCTGTGCATCAAGTTGCTGCCCCCCGATCTCGAACGGTCGGTCATGGTGGCCTATCTGTTGTGCCGCATCGCCGACACCATCGAAGACGCGGAACATCTCCCGGCCGGGGGCAAGCGCGCGTTGCTGCGGCGATTCGCCGAGAACGTGGCCGCTCCCGGGGACGACGTCGACTACCTCCAAGAGGCATTTTCTGGAGACGGATCGGCCGAGGATCACCTGTGCCACCATGCCAACCGGGTGTTGCGGGCCTTCGGCCGCCTGAACCGCGACGAACAGGAGGCCGTTCGCCCATGGGTCGAGGAGATGTGTGCCGGGATGGTCGAGTTCAGCCGGGAACCGGTGACCGCAGGGGGGGAGAGCGCCATGCCATCCCTGGAGCGGCTCGAGGATCTCGATCGATACTGCTACTACGTAGCCGGCACGGTGGGTCATTTGCTGACGGCCCTCTTCAGCTTGAAGCTGGCCCAGCGGGATCGGAACCGCATCCCACAACTAGAGGCCTACGCCACCAGCTTCGGCCTGGGACTGCAGCTGACCAATATCATCAAGGACGCCGCCAAGGATCACCGGCTCGGATGGAGCTTCATTCCTCGGGAGTTGTGTGAGCGAGAGGGCATCAACGTCGATGAGCTGTTCGGACCGGGCCACGCCGACGCCTCCCGTAGGGTGTTCTCCGTATTGATCGACAAGGCCAGGGCCCATCTGCAGGATGCGCTCCACTACACGACGCTGTTTCCGGCAACCCAGTATCGCATTCGGTTATTCTGTCTCACCTCGTTGTATTTCGCGGTGCGGACCTTGAGCCTGGCGGCGGCGGAGGACGGCCAATTGGTCGAGGGAGGCACGGTCAAGATCACCCGCGGCGAGGTGTACCGCATTCTGGCGACGACCTGTGTCGTGGCGCCCAGCAATCGCATGGTGCGCTGGTATTTCCGGCGCCTCGGCCGCGGGGCGTCCCTTCAACCGGGCCCCCAATGACCGCCCTCCTCCCACCGCCACGGTTTGGCGGCGCGTTTCGCACGGACGTGCGAGCCCGGGCCGCCTACGCCGAAGGCGCCGGCATCTACCGCATCCTCCCCGACGCCGTAAGCCTTCCCGAAACGGTGGCCGACCTCGAGCGCCTGGTCCGCTGGGCTGGAGAACTTGGCGTACCACTGGTTACCCGGGGAGCCGGGAGCGCGATGTCGGGCAGCAGCGTTGGCGAGGGGGTCATCGTCGACCTAGCCCGCATGCGACCGGCGGCGCTCGACGTCGATCCCGACCGCCGGCGAGCCGTGACGGGGGCGTCGGTCACGTACCAAACCCTGGCGAATGCGGCGAGGGCGCACGGACTGCGACTGCCGCCGGATCCTTCGAGTGGAGCGTTTGCCACGTTGGGCGGAATGGTGGCCACCAATGCCGCCGGGGCTCGGTCGGTCAAGTACGGTCCCATCCGGCCATGGGTACGCGCAGTGGAATTGGTGACTGCCGATGGCGAATCATGCAGGCTGGAGCGAGGCGCGAACGCCGGGGCGGCTGGCGCTCTGGCGCTTGCCCGGTTCGCCGGCCAGGCGGCACCGGCCATCGCCCGATCGCACGGGTTGATCGACGAACGATTTCCCCGGACCCGGAAGAACACCTCGGGGTTCGCCCTGGACGCCTACTCGGCATCCGGCGACCTGGTCGACCTAGTGATCGGTTCGGAGGGAACGCTGGGCATCATCACCGAAATCGAGTGGGACTTGATTGCCGTTCCCGGTCACATCGGCGGAATGCTCGTTCAACTTCGGGACCTCGACGCCCTGACCGACGTGGTTACCGCGCTTGGCAGGCTCGAACCCTCGGCCGTAGAGTTCCTGGACCGGAGTTTTCTGGAAGTGCTCCCCCCCGCTGAGCGGCCCGCCGGAGCCGCGGTGCTGTTGGTGGAGTTCGAGGCCGAGGACGCCCGGCAACTGCGGGGCCGGGTCGGGGACGCGGTCCGGGCGGTCGACGCGTGGGCCGAGGACGTACAGACGGCCCTCAGCGAGGCCGAGTTTGCGGATCTGTGGCGCTTACGACACGCGGCGAGTCCCATCCTCGCCGGTCTACCCGATTCGCGTAGGTCGCTGCAGGTCATCGAAGACGGCTGCGTGCCGCTCGACCGGTTGACGGCGTACCTCCGATTCGTCCGGGCGCGGGCGAGCGACCTGGGCTTGCCGGTGGTGATCTTTGGACATGCCGGAGACGGGCACCTGCACGTCAACGTCCTCCCTGATGTTGATCGACAGGGCTGGGAAGACGCAGTGGGCGCGCTGATGACCGCGGTCACCGACGAGGTTCTCAGACTCGGGGGAACGCCGGCCGGTGAACACGGTGACGGTCGCCTTCGCGCCGGCTTGGTGGAGCGGCTCTACGGCAGCGACATCATGGCGTTGTTTGCCCTGGTCAAAGCGGCGTTCGACCCACGGGGGATCCTCAACCCGGGGGTGATCCTGCCGGAGGAATGGGCGCCGCTCGACCAACTCAAGGCGGGTCCCCACGCGGTGCCGCTTCCGCCGGACATCGCCGAGGCCTTGCGGACACTCGAACGATCCGCCGGGTACGGCCAATCACGCATAGCTCTCGCCGACAGGAACTAGACGTGCGCCAGTATCTCGATCTGCTGCAGCAGGTGCTCGACTCGGGACAGCCGAAGACGGACAGGACGGGCACGGGCACGCGCAGCCTGTTCGGCCACCAGCTTCGATTCGACCTGGCGGAAGGGTTTCCGCTGGTGACCACCAAGAAGGTGCACCTCAAGTCGATCATCTATGAACTATTGTGGCTTCTGCGGGGCGAAACCAACGTGCGGTGGCTGAACGACCACGGGGTCACCATCTGGAACGAATGGGCCGACGAGGATGGAGACCTGGGCCCGATCTATGGCTACCAATGGCGCTCCTGGCCCGCGCCCGATGGTCGGTCGGTTGACCAGATCTCCAACGTCGTGAAAGAGATCCGGGCCAATCCGGATTCCCGCCGACTGGTCGTGAGCGCATGGAACGTCGCCGATCTGCCGCGCATGGCGTTGATGCCGTGCCACACGCTGTTCCAGTTTGCGGTGGCCGACGGCCGCCTGTCTTGCCAGCTATACCAGCGGAGCGCTGATCTGTTCCTCGGCGTCCCGTTCAACATTGCGTCGTACGCCCTGTTGACCATGATGGTGGCACAGGTCACGGGCCTGGCGCCCGGCGAGTTCATCCACACCTTCGGCGACTCCCACATCTACCGGAACCACCTCACCCAGGTCCGGACCCAGTTGGCGCGCGAGCCCCGACCCGCCCCGCAAATGGCCATCAATCCAGACGTGGAGTCCATATTCGACTTCGAGTACCACGACTTCGTCTTGTCGGGCTACGATCCCCATCCTCCGATCCGGGCGACGGTGGCCGTGTGATCGTCGCCCTGCTGGTGGCGATGTCGGACGACGGTGTGATCGGCCGCGACAACGCTCTTCCGTGGCACCTGCCGCTCGACCTAAAGTGGTTCAAGCGATTGACCACCGGCCACGCGATCATCATGGGTCGCACCACCTACCAGTCGATCGGCCGCCCACTCCCCAATCGCCGTAACATCGTCCTCAGCCGGGACCCGGAATTCCAGCCGGAAGGCGTCGAGGTGGCACCGGCGCTCGAGGCCGCGCTGGCGCTGGCGCAGGACGACCCCGAAGTGTTCATCGTAGGCGGGGCGGCCATTTACGGCTTGGCGCTACCCCGTGCCCAGCGCATGTACCTGACCCGAGTGCACGCCCGGGTGGACGGCGACGTCCGATTTCCCGAGTGGGACCGCGACGAGTGGCGGCTGGTATGGGAGGAGAAGCACGAGGCCGACGCCGAGCACGCCCATCCGTTCACCTTCCAGCAGTTGGATCGTGTCCGCCGCACCGCCGAGTAGTTCCTGGTGGTTTGGCAGGCGCCATTTGACTACATTGAGATTACGCTCCCGGAGCGCGGCGTCCCGATCCCGCCACGTGAGCGATGGTTCGTGGACGGGCGTCGGGAAGCGACCCAACACGGTAGTCGAGCGAAGCGATCCGTCGCGCTGCGCCCTGAGAGCTCCGCCCGGCCGTCGCCGGGCGGTTTTGCATCTCCACCACCACAACCACCCACCCGGCCCGTGCCAGGTCCGAAACCTTTGCGGAGTGGGCGTCGTTTGCTGCGATGGTGACGAGACGACCAGCATCCGGCACTGATTGTAGGCAAACAATCCCTGAGTGGTGCCGCGACCAGTGTCAGGACCTGGATGATTCGATATGACCAGCGAGGCGCAGTCTATGAACGAACCGATCAACCGCACCGATGTTCGCCGACGCGACCGGGCAGTACACCACCAGATGTGGTTGAAGGAAATGATGGGCACGGCGGCCACTGGTGTCCTGGCTACGGTCGCCGACGGCCAGCCGTTTGTGAACGCCAACTTGTTCGTCTACGACGAATCCCGCCACGCGATGTACCTGCACACAGCTCGGCGCGGGAACACGCGGACGACCATCGAAGGCCACCAACGCGTGGCGTTTACCGTCATGGAACTTGGGAGGCTGCTGCCGGCCGATACCGCGCTCGAATTCAGCACCGAGTACGCCTCGGTCGTCCTCTTGGGGTGCGGATCGGTGGTGGCCGATCCCGAGGAGGCCCGTTACGCGTTGCAACTCCTGTTGGATAAATACTTCGCCGACCTCACACCGGGATCCGACTACCGGCCGACGACCGACGACGAACTCGAGCGGACGTCCGTGTTTCGGGTCGACATCGAGGAGTGGGTGGGGAAGCGCAAGCGGGCCGATCCCGATTTTCCCGGCGCCCGGCCATACTCGTCGGCGTCGATGATCGAGACGGCGGCGCTGGAAGACGATACTACCTGAGGGAACTCCGCCGCATCAGCGTGGCACGGCGGGTGGGTCAGCCCGGCCCGTTCTGCCGGTGACCGGACGCCTCCGCAACCGGTGCGGCCGAGGGGGTTCGTGGCGGATGTCCCTCGGTTGTTGCCGTTGGATGGCAACCTGGTGGGCGCTCAGACCCAACGCGTAGACCGTTCCCAGCACGATATGGGCGATGGCCATGGCCTTGATCCATCCCATCGAGGTCATCACCTGAATGAAGTAGCCGGTGAGGATCATGGGGACCGTCACCAGCGCCGTAACCATGCCCGTGTGGCGCCCTCGCGCCAGACCGCCGCGGTAGTGCTGCCAAATATGTCGCACGGTGATCATCCCCACCGCGAATATCATGAACGGCGACACGATGATGTGTGCCTTGAGGAGCCAAGGCTGAATCGGGTGGTTGATTACCGCCCATGGCTCGCTGGGCGCCATCAGATACTTTACACCGAACAATGCCACCCCCGTCACGACGACCAAGATGGTGGTGATCCACAGGTTCCACCGCTCGAGACTGCTCACTGCGCCTTCCCCCCAGGACCCTGATCAGCCAGCGGTCGCAGGTACGCGTGCACGGCCAACTGGCGCTGGACGGCGCCGGTCACGGCACGGGCGGTCAGTGTCGCTCCAGTCATCCCCACGATCTCCCCCTTGAGCGACAAATCATCATCGATATCATGGCCGTCGAACTGCGCCAGCCAGCCGGCCGGCGCCCGGTACTCAGGCGGCTCCGAGAACTTGAGGATCTCCACGCGGTCGACCGTGCCCTTGGCCGTGACCACGACCATGACGACCTCGGGCAACGTCCGGACCGGGTGGGCATCGAAGTATGCCACATGAGTATTCCGTCCGTCTTCGGACGCTACGTAATAGGAAACCACCCGTTGCTCGACCTTCACCCCGTTCGACTGCTCGGCGATGGCGACCAGATCGTCGTCGGCCAGATAGGCGGTGTGGCGTTGCCACGTCGCGTTCGGAACGGCCAGCGCCAGGGCTTCCTGTTGGGTGAGGACACCCTGAGCCCAGGCGGCCGTGGTGGGCGCCGTGATCGACAAGAGCATGAGCGACAGAATTTGCGGCACGAGGTTGATGGTGGACGGTGGACTGTGGACGGCAGCCCCGAGTCCTCGACCCTGCGCACTGCGCACTGCGACCTGCGCACTCAAAAGAGGAACCCGAGACTGACGTTCAATTGATCGACACCAGTGCGTGCCGCGTTGCGGCGGGCCTGATAGTCTACCTTGACGGCCACGTTGGTGATGGGCTTCCACATGGCGCCGACGGTGGTGATGGTGGCCTCGGTTGCCGGGTTGGCAGTGAAGCCGGCCGGGACACGGGCCTGGGTGTTGATTTGCTCGTAGCGGACGTAGGGAATCACCTGGTGCTCCGTCCGCACCGAATGCAGCACATCGTATCCCGCCTCCAGGTACCAGCCGGTGAGCCGCTCGCCGATGGATTCGTTGCCGGTGAACTGGTGGGCATCATTGAGCTGTGCCACGTCACCCACGGTGGACAACGTGTAGAGACCGCGCAACCAGAATCCGTGGGCGCGGTACTGGGCGTGTCCTTCCCAGATGAACGTCGGCGCCGAGATGAGCTGCCCGTTGGAGTCGACGTTGCCCTGGCCGGCGTTGCCGTAGTATAGGGATGTCCCGACGTTGAGTCCCAAGACACCGACGTAGTCCAGGCGGCCGACCCCGGCGATGTGCTCGACCACGGCCTTGGAGCCCTTCTGCCGTCCACCCCTGAGGCCCGTGGCACTGAAGCCCGATGCCTTGGACGACCCGTCGCCGACCGCATCGAACGCGTTGACGGCGTACGCCCGGTAGGCGAAGCCGCCGGCCTCCCCGACCAGACCCAGACCGTTCTCACGCCAGGTGGTGGGAATGATGCGCCGGTCGGTCTCCGGCCGGTCGGTGCCGAGAAAAATGGGCGGCTCGTGAAGTTCATTGAGGTAGCCCATGGGGAGGAGGAGGAGTCCGGCTCGGACACCGACCCACGAGGTGAGGAAGAAGTCGATGTAGGCGAACTCGACTGCCACCGACCCCGCGTTGCTGGTCGCCGCGTGTTCGAACTCGATCTCGGAGTTGAACAGGATCTTGTCGTTGAACTTGTATCCGAAGTACAGCACCGCCCGAAGAAAGTCGATCTGGTCCTTCTTGCCAGACGCGGCGTCATCCTGTCGTGTCGACGAGAAATTCTGGTATAGCATCTCTCCGTAGCCGCCGATCGATACGCCGCGGCGCACACGGTAGACCTTCGACGCCGCCGGCCCTAGCCCGTAGCGGCTTTCGTCCGCCTCGACGACATCCCTCCCCAATTGCATGACCTCGAGTTCATGGCTGATGGCATCGATCTGCCGGCGCAGTTGCTCCAGGCGCTCGGCGTCGGTCTGACCGGCCAGTACCGAGTCGAGTTGTGCCTGCAGTGCCGCAACCCGGCGCTCCAGTTCCTCGATGCGCGCCCGATCCGCCTCGTTGCCCTCCTGGGCCAGGGACGGCGAGGGTAGGGCCAGCAGTACCGCGACGACGAGCAAAGCCGGTAGTAGATGCTTCACCATCTATCCTGTCGTTTCGATTTGGGAAGGGAATGGAGAACCGCCGACAATGGCGGCATCGAGAGATGGGCTCCACTGGGGCGTGCCGGTAGCGGACCGAATGACCACTACCCCCACCTCGGGATGCCGGCCGGCCCACTCCAGCGCCCGGTCGGGACCCATGACGAACAGCGCGGTCGAAAGCACATCGGCCACCAGTGGGTCGCCGGCAACCACGGTCACGCTACCCCACCCGGTGACCGGCCGGCCGGTGCGTGGGTCGAGGACGTGGCCCAGCCTGTGGCCATCGATGTCGACACCTCGTTCGGAGATCGATGTCGTGGCGGCCGATTGCCCGTCCCGGAGCCTGACCGTGAGCACTGGGTCGTGTCGGCGCTCTGGGTGCGCCACGGAGATGGTCCAGGACGCGACTGACGGCGCTGGACCCAGAACCAGGATTTGCCCTCCAAAATCCAGGATGGCATTGGTGATCCCCAGCTCCTCGAGGGCTCGACCGGCCGCCCTCAGTGCCAGGCCCTTGCCAAAGCCACCAGCATCGAGCCAGGCGTCGGGATGCAGCCTGGTCACGGTGCTCGCGGCGGAATCCACACTAAAGTGACGGAAGCCGGAGGCGGCCAGCGCCGAGTCGATGGCTGGGGACGATGGCACGCCCCCACCCGTGGGGCGGGGGCCGCGCAAGTGCCAAGCATCGATCAGGGCACCCACGGCGGGGTCGAACGCCCGCTCGGTCCGCAGGGACCAGCGGCGAGCCTCGAGAAGGGCGTGGGTGAGGCTTCGCGGGAGGGGGACGGCAACCCCGGGGGACGCGGCATTGAGTCTGGATAGCTCGCTGTCGGGCCGCCAGGTGCTGAGGTGGCCCTCCCACCGGGCTACCTCGCGGAAGGCGTACTCTATGGCGTCGGTTGCCTCAGTACGGTCCGCGGCAGCTACCCGGATGCGGAGCGTAGTGCCCATGAGGTAGGCGCTGCGTTCGACCCAGTCGTGGCTGGTGAGGGCGGGCATGGTTGGGAATGCGGCGAAGAGGCCGAAGAGGAGGTAGCGCACGCGTGAGCCTGAACATTAGATGAGAATGAGAATCGTTTGCAATGCATCGCCATCCCTGAATCTATTTGTCGGCTTTAGTCGGTGTCAAGCCACCGCGGTACGCAGGCCCCAAACACAAGACGGCGGGACAGGAGAACCCTGCCCCGCCGAGCTCGACGTCCTTGCCGGCGACTCAGCTCGCCTTGGCGGACTCGGTCTTCGACTCGGCGATGACCTTTGCCACCACTTCGGACGGGGCTTCGACGTACCCGTGGAACTTCCGGTGGAATGTGCCCCGGCCGTGCGTCATCGAGTGCAGGGTGGTCGAGTACTTGTACAACTCGGATTGCGGAACGATGGCGGTGACTTTGGTGAGCCTGCCATCGGTCTCGGTCCCGAGAATTTGACCACGACGTCCGCTGAGATCGCCCATCACGTCGCCCAAGGCATCTTCCGGAGCAAATACTTCCACGTCGTCGAGCGGTTCCAACAGCGCCGGCCGGGCCTTCGCCGCCACGTTCCGGAACGCGAGGATGCCTGCCATCTTGAACGACATCTCGTTCGAATCAACGTTGTGGTGCGACCCGTCGTAGCATTCGGCTGAGAAATCCACCACGGGGTAGCCCGCGATAATTCCTCGGGCGGCGGCTTCCCGGATGCCCCTGTCGACGGCGGGGACGTACTTGGATGGGATGGCACCGCCGACGATCTTGTTGGTGAATTCATAACCCTCACCATGCGGCCGGCCGGCCAATCGGATCCAGCAATCGCCGTATTGTCCGCGACCGCCGGACTGCTTCTTGTGTTTCCCCTGCCCCTCGGCCTTGCCGCGGAGGGTTTCCCGGTAGGCGATCTTGGGGCGGATCAATTCGGCGACCACGCCGAATTTTTTCTCGAGGCGCTTGAGCAGAATCTCGAAGTGGCGCTCTCCCATCCCGTGGATGAGGGTCTGGCCCAATTCGGAGTTGTACTCGAAGTGGAAGGTCGGATCTTCCTCGTGCAGCTTGTGCAGGCCGGCGGCAAGCTTGTCTTCCTCGCCGCGGGTCCTTACCAGTACGGCCGACGTTGCCACCGCCTCGGGGAACGGGATCGGCGGGAGGTGCACCGGGCTCTGCTGGCTGCAGAAAGTATCGTTGGTGTGGGTGTCCTTCAGCTTGGCGACGGACCCGATGTCCCCCTCGGCAAGCTGGCTCACCTCGTAACGATCCTTTCCCTGCTGGACCGATAGGTGATTGAGCTTTTCCGTCACCTCGTGTTCCGAGTTGAAGACAACGCTGCCGTTCTGCACCGAACCTCGATACATCCGGAACAAGCTCACGTCACCCACATGCGGCTCGGAAATCGTCTTGAACACGCGACCCACGAGAGGGGCGTCCGCGGGCGATTCGATTTCTGCAGGCGAAGGGAAGAGCTCCACCATCTTGGTGAGCAGGGCCCGGGTGCCGAAAGTCAATTCCCCGCTTCCTACGAATAGCGGGACGATCTCACCTGCGATAATGGCCCGCTTCATCGCCGTGACGACTTCCTCGCGCGAGATTTCCTGTCCTTCGAGGTAGCGCTCAATGAGCGAGTCGTCGGTGGCGGCGACGGTCTCGGTCAACTGCTCGCTGTAAGCCGCGAAGCGCTCGGCGTACTCCTCAGGGACATCGACCTCCTGGTACTCGCCCGACTTGGTCCCCGCCTGGTACATGTGCGCTTTGCCGGAAAACAGGTTGATGATACCGTGGAAGTCGGATCCGTCTCCAACCGGTATTTCGACCGGAAGCACCTTGGGCGACAAGTGTTCCTTGATGTCCGCGAACACCCGCTCGAAGTCGGCGTGTTCCTTGTCCATGAGCGAGATGAACAGAATGCGCGGCAAATGGAGATGGTCGCACACTTCCCATACTTTTTCGGTGCCGACTTCCACGCCGCTGGTGGCGCTGAGCACGACCACCGCGGCATCGGCCGCGTGCAGTCCAGTGACCGCCTCGCCAAAAAAATCGAGGTATCCCGGGGTGTCGATCATGTTGATCTTGGTGTCCATCCATTCGGCGAGGCCCAACCCCAAACCGATGGAGTGCTGTCGTTCGATTTCGTCCTGCGAATAGTCGGTGAGCGTGGTGCCGTCGGATACCTTGCCGTGACGGCGGCTGGAACCTGATACGAACGCCAGGGCATCGACTAGGCTCGTCTTGCCGCTGCCGCCGTGGCCGACAAAGGCCACGTTTCGGATGTGTGTGGTATCGTAGACCTTCATTACGGCCTCACCTCCTTGAGACATTGGAATCTGGATCTTGGAGACAGGTCGCGTAGTTGTCAAATCCGCCGGTCGCGCCGGCCGTCCTTCCCCGGCCTCGGGCATCGGGACACGGCGTATTTCAGCCACTCCGGGCGCTGATTCGACTACCCGATGGCAGCCGGGAGGCCCCATGGTGTACGCCATGTGGTTGGGCCACGACGATGCGCTCAGGGCCCACTTGGAGGCCCTGACAACGGAACTCGGCCGGTTGACGGATCGGCTGGGACGGCCGGGCCTGCCACAGGCCGCAGACGGCGACCAGATCTCCGGCCGGCCGGTCTCCGGGTGGTCCCGGCCAACCCGGGCGCCGAGGTCTCGGGCGGGCCAGGTCCGGCTCGATGCCCTGCACCGCCTGGCCGTGGTCGCGGAAGACGAAGGGTGGCTGGATGCCGGCGAGGCCATCGTGCTCCGGAAGCTGGCATTTCGTGTGGCGTTCTACCTGCGCCGCCGCGAATCGACCCTCCCCTAGCTGCCCCGTTCATCCATTCCCCTTCCGCTATTAGCTTTCGGCCCATGTCAGGCCCAACCACAGCATTCATCACCGGCGCCACTGAAGGGATCGGCCGCGCGATCGCCCTGTCACTAGGACGGCAGGGCTACCGGATCGGCGTGTGCGCCCGGCGAGAGGCGACGCTCGAGCTCCTGCTCACGGAACTGGAGGCCCAGGGCATCGACGCCGCGGGCATGCCGGCGGATGTGAGCCGCGAAGAGGACGTTACCCGCGTTGTGGACCACGTACAGGGCACGCTCGGGCCCATCGAAGTCCTAATCAACAATGCGGGGATCGCCCGGCTCGCGCGGCTGGACGACCTGTCGCTGGACGATTGGGACGAGACGATGGCGACCAACGTCCGCGGCCTGTTCCTGGTCACCCGGGCCGTACTCCCCTCCATGCGGCGCAAGCGGGGCGGCACCATCATCAACATGGCCAGCCTGGCCGGCCGCAACGGCTTCATCGGCGGGACCGCCTACTGCGCCTCCAAGCACGCGGTCCTCGGTTTCAGCCGTGCGTTGATGCTGGAAGTCCGGGGAGACGATATTCGGGTGGTGACCCTGTGTCCCGGATCGGTCGACACGCCACTCATCCGTAATCAAGACATGCTCCAACCGGATCTGGATCGCATCCTGAGGCCTGAGGATGTGGCCCAAGTGGTGTCCGACGTCCTGGCGCTCCCACCCGGCGCCATGGTGAGCGAACTCGACCTCCGTCCCACCAATCCCTGATTCGACCATGACGGGTGTTCTGATTACCCGCTGTGTCTGTCTGAACAAACCGTTCGACCAGTTGCTCCTGCTGGTGAGAGCCCGCGGGTGGGCTCTCGAAGACGTCGTTGCCCAAACGGGGTGCGGCGACCAATGCGGCCTTTGCCGCCCGTACCTTCGCGCCATGATCGACACCGGTCAAACTCAGTTTCGCCACCTCCTTCCACCCGATCCCGCCTACTCGGAACCAGCAGATTCGTGACGACCGTTCCTAAGGATACGAGTCTGGTCAGCTGGCTCGACCGGAACCTCTACCGGCCGGTTCCCATCGTAGCCCTGGCAGTGCTGACAGGCTGGAGCGGGGTCATCCTGCTGGTCATGGGACGGCAAGCAGGCTGGCCCCTCGTAGTGCTGGCGACCGGCCTGGGGATACTGGCTACCCTGCGCGGGCGTGAGGTGGGCCGATATCGCAGCGCCACACTGCAGGCCGCGTTGGGCACTGCCGATCAGCGCAACCGGGAACTCGAAACCCTTCGTGAACTCGCCGGTTCACTGTTGTCGGGACGGGAGTTCGCCCAGCTGTGCAGCGAAGTGGCCGAGGCGGCCATGGACCTCCTGCGAGCGGAGACCGGGGTGGTGACGATGGTGGTGGAGGAGGGGCGCTTCATCAAGGTGGTGGCTGCGTCCGGGCCCATGGAACAGGTAATCGGGGCGTTGGTGCCCATGGATCACTCGCTGGTGGGGTGGTCGGTGACCAACGACGAGCCGGTGCTGTCCGCCGACATGGAGTCCGACCTGCGGGATTACCAGTTGGCCCACGCGCCGATCCGCCTGAAGTCGTGCGCCATCGTTCCGCTCCGCTCGGGCGGCATCATCCTCGGCACTGTGAGCGCCTACAACCGCCTCGACGGGCGGCCGTTCAGTCAGGGTGACGTCAACCTCCTGGAGACGCTGGGCGACCTGGTAGCGCTGGGACTCGATCGGGCCAGCGTGCTGCAGGACTTGCAGCAAAGCGAGGCGACACTCCGTACCAAGAACCTGGAACTCCAGCGCGCGACCAAACTCAAGAGCGAATTCCTGGCCAACATGTCACATGAGTTGCGCACGCCACTGAACGCCATCATCGGATTCTCGGACCTGTTGCTGACCGAGGAAACCGGGCCGCTGAACACCCAACAACAGGATTTCCTGGGATCGGTGCTCCGTAACGGGCGTCACCTGCTGGCCCTCATCAACAACGTGCTCGACCTGGCGAAGATCGAGGCCGGCCACGTGCAGTTGGAGCTGGCGCCCACCGATCTCCGGGAAGCCGTGACCGGCGCGGTGGCGGATACCGCCAGCCTCCTGGCGGCCAAATCACAGGAATGCCGGATTCAAATGAACGACGAGCCGTTCGTGGCCATGGCCGACGGTCACCGAGTCCGACAGGTGCTGTTCAACTTCCTGTCCAACGCGTCGAAATTCACCCAGGATGGCGGCCACATCACTCTCTCGGTAGTCCGGACCACGGTACCGCTCCCGGTCATGAGCACGATCGACGGCCCGTCCCCAGAGCGGCGACTAGTCACTCGGGAGGCAATCTGGATTTCGGTGGCAGACGACGGCATCGGCATCAAGGAACACGACATGTCCCGGCTATTCACCGAGTTTACCCAAGTGGACAGTTCCGCCAGCAGGCGGCATCGGGGAACGGGACTGGGTCTGGCCCTGTCCAAGCAATTCGTGGAGTTACACGGCGGGACCATCGGCGCGGAATCGATTTACGGATCGGGGAGTAGTTTCTGGTTTCTCCTTCCGGTCGACGGTCCCGGCACCCGGCCGGGCGACTACGACTAGTCTTCCCCGACCAGTGTCGCCTGACGGCGCTGGAGTTCCGATTCGAACCGGGCTCGCTGCTACCGAAGGGGATTCCGCCGAAGGTGCCATAAAATGTCGTCCACCGCTAGGGTGTCGGTTGGTAACGAAACCGTATGTCGTAGGCACTGGTGGCCACGAGGGTAATCAACGACCCTGACTGGATATCCTGAGCCACGAACCGGCGGAGTTCCGTCGGCCGCGCCCTGACCCGCTCGAAGGTCAACCAGTCGTCGGTGAGCCACGACTGAATGATCGGCAGAACCTTGTGGTAGTGCTTCAGCGCCGCCTTCTCGTCACGCCCGTTGAAGATCTTGCACGAAAACGATTCCTCGGGCGTCAACTCGCAATTGAAGATCCCTGGCAAGTCCAGCGTCGATTCGAAGAATCCGCGCTCCTCTGCCTCTACGATCGGATCTCCGCGGATGGCGTCGAATTTGTGAGCGCCCGCCAATGTCAGGAGATCCAGGCTCCGGCGCCACAGATCCTGATCGGTCTTGACCTCGACACAGCCCTTCAGGCTGCCCAACCCGCGGTACATTCCGATTTCGGCCTGCAACTCGTCCACTTTGCGTTTCTTGATGAGACCCTGCTCGACCATCTGCTGGATCGCCCAGCAATCCGCCTCCATCTCCCACACCCGCGACGGATCTTTCCACACGTGCCGGAGCGCGTGATGCCCACATTCGTGCAGGTACACGAAGTGTCGGGCCTGAGGTGAGGATCTGCTCAGTGCCTGCTTGTTGTAGAGGATGACCGGGACACCGTCCACGGTGATGGTGGCGACGCCGGCATAGGGGAGGGTGTTGTCGACCACGGCCTTGATCGGCTGGTCGCGCCGGTCCAGGCAGGCGTTGAATGGGACTTGAGCGTTGGCGCCGGTGACCACGACGATGGAGGCCACGAGGGCGCCGAGACCAGCTGCCCGCATAAGGATGCTCCGAGATACTCAACCGCAAGGAGGGCTCCAGGGGCTCCAGTCAGGTGGAACGCCTGGGGCGGGAGACCAGTTCCCCCTCACAATCAGCACAGACGAACTTCATGTCCCCGGCGCACACAAGGCAGAAGGTGCACTCATAACTACAGTGGCCCAAGGGGACGGCGCACCGTTCGCAACGGTCCCGCACCTCCAGGCTCATGGTGCCATCGTCGATGATACGGTTCCAGCCGGCCGAGTGCCAGCAGCCTCCAGCCGAAGGCGACCGAGCGCGTCGGCGGCACACTGGGCCCTAGCGGCCCAATCCCGTGCGATAGCCGGCAGCCACGCATCTCGGGCACGGTGCCGCTGGCACCACTCCAGTGCTTCATCCTGGAACCACCGCCACATCGCGGGCGCATCCTGGGCCAGGAGAGAGTCGAGCGCAAACCGGCGCTCGCCCGCCCTGAGCCCGAGCCCGATCTGGCGTGCGGCCCGTGCCAGATCGGTCCGGGTGACGATCATGCCGCACCGAAGGGGCGCCAACACGGCTTGCGACACGTCCTCGCTGGTGGCCTTGCGGGGGTTCAGCGCTTCTGTAGCCCGAAGATGGAGCGGAAGCGCTTGGGGAAGAGGTGTCCTCCGAGCCTCCTCTTGGAGGGCGGCTATCAGCACCTCACCCCAACGCCGGTACGGCTCGGGCGCCAGATCTGCGACCTTGTCGAGGTACCCGGGAAGCCAACTCAGCAGGTGCTCCCACAGCAAGGCCGCGCGCGCGGTGCCGATGGCTGCCTTCTGCCGGGTTGACGACGCCTGGTCTTCGAGTTCGGCCAGGTGGGCGTACAGCGCCAGGAGCACGGCCACGTGGTCCGGCTCCGCCGGTGGCTCCGCCTCGATGGCCCGCCAAAAGCCGGCCACGCGGTCGCGGGCCTCGCCGCCCAGCATCCCCTCCGGCCCAAGGTAGACCGAGGCGTAGGGGTACAGTTGGAACAGAAACAGCTCGGCATACTCGTCCCCTGCCGGCGGGCGGCCGATGCCGAGAACCTCGGCCAGGCGTTCGGTCTCCTGCGTGGGGGGTTCGGCCAAGACAGCCAGTGCACGAAACAATTCCATCATTAGACGGAATGCCACGAATAATGAATGCCACGAATAATGGATGATGAAACGATGGCCGACCCAAGCATTTCATTATTCATTATTCGTGGCATTCACTATTCGTGGCATTCATTAGTCCGTATCCCCTCCAGGAATCCGGAACACTTCCTTGGGCGGCTTCAGGGGGCGCATGAGCCAGAAGGGGCGCCGGGTACCGTCGGGCGAGTGCTGTTCTGCCGAGCGTGCCTTAGCGAGCCAGTCGAGGTACACGGCTCGGGACTTGGCGCTGTCGACGGAGACGTCGCCGTAGCGGTCGTCCGGTTGAGCCTTCAGGACACGGACCGCCTGGTGCCAGCAATGCTGGCCCGAGATCGGGTCGGGATGGACCGGGAAGGTAAGGTTCTGATGCACGCCGACATCGGTCCACCAAATGCGGCTGGAGTCCGAGTCGTCCGACTGGTAGGGACCGGCCCCATGGGTGCGGCCGAGATGCCAGTTGGATCCACGGTGCTCGAGGTTTGCCGTGGCGGTCGCCGGCCCTTGGTGTGAGTCGTCGAGCTTCCACCGGCCCATGTGGTGGCTGCAGGCGACCACGTCAGGGCGGATGCCTTCGGTCACCCAGGCCTTCACCACGAAGTAACCGATCTCGGTTTCCACCCTGAGCAGGTCGCCGGTGCGTACCGCGAGGCGGCCGGCGTCGACCGGGTGAATCCACAGCGGGTTGCTATGGGCGATCTCGGTCAACCACTTGGCGTTGGAGCTGCGGGTGTGGATATGGACCGGCAGGCGGAAGGTGGAGATCAACACCATCTGATCCCGATCGAGGCGCTCGCGGTGGATGTGGCTCTTGATATACGTCGGCATGGCGTATTCGGGCCAGCCCCACTCGGCCAGGGTCGAGGAGTAGAACTCGAGCTTGCCGCTGGGTGTAGGGAAGCCGCGCACGATCTTGCCATCTACGGTTACCCCCACCGGCCGGCGCCCTTCGTCATCTCCTTCGGGGCTCGCCTGCGGCACAATATTCGGGCTGTCAGACTTGGGGGCCCGGGTGAAGACCCGTCCGAGCTGGTTCTCGCGCACGTCCTCCAATTCGGCGGTGGGGACGGGTTGCTGGTAGACCGGATCCATGCCTGACTGGATTTCGAACGCCCCGTATCGCCGCATGAACTCCAGCGGCGTGAGGTTTTCGGCCGCGGCGGCCTCCGGCAGCCCGGGCACGGAGTGGTCGAACATGTAGGCGTAGTATTCGTCGATGCCGAGCTTGGTGCCCGGTTCACGCTTGGATTCGACATACTGGCGGATGCCGAGATCGCCGTCGGGATCGATACGCCAGGTGAGATCGATCCAGAATTCGTTCTCTTCCCAGACCTCGCCCGGATTCACTTCCCGGGTATCGCTCACCGGCTGGCCCAGCCGCTCACGCATGGCACGCAGTACCGGCTGGCGAAAGCCGATCCACTGTCCGTTGTGAGTTTCGTATGACATGAGATCGTGCCGTTCGGGACCGTGTCCCATCGGCAGCACGTAGTCGGCAAAATAGGCGGATTCGTTCCATGTAGGAGTCAGCGCAACGTGCAGCCCGATGAGCGACTCGTCGGACAACACTTCGATCCACGAGAAACCGTCGGGATTGGTCCACACGGGGTTGTACACCCGGGTGAAGTACACCTCGAGCTTGCCGCGTCCCTCTTTCAGAAAATGTGGCAACAGGAACGACAGTTCGTTCATGGCCAACGGGTACTCCAGCGGCCAGGTCAGCGGATTCCACACTTTGGGATGCGGCGGAGTGTGGATCGGCTGGGGAACGAACTTGTTCCAGGCATTGGGGTAGGTGCCGCCCTCGGTGGCCACGGCCCCCATCAGGGCGTTGAGCAGGAACAGGGTCCGGGAAACTTGCCACCCGCCCTCATTCCCCGCGGCGGCGCTGCGCCAACTGTGGGTCGCCAGCCTGGTACCTGCCGTGGCCACGATCTCGGCGATATCCCGGATCACCGCCTCGTCCACACCCGACTCCGCCGCCGCGAAGGCAAAGGTGTACTCGGCGTAGATCTCCTTCAATGCTACCTCGAAGTTCTCGAACGTAGCTTCAAGATCCGGGCGCTCGGCGGCCAGATACTCCTGCCAGTTCCACCACTGGCGGACAAACTCCCGGTGGTACCGATCGCGCTGGATCAGGTCGTTGGCCACCGCCAGCATGATGGCCGCCTCCGACCCGGGATACGGCGCCACCCAGTGATCCGCGTGGGTCGCCGTGTTCGACAACCTGGTGTCGAACACGATGAGTTTGGCGCCGTCCTGCTTGGCTTCCATTATGCGCTGGGCGTGGGGATTGAAATAGTGCCCCGTTTCCAGGTGGGCCGAGATCAGCAACACCACCTTGGCATTGGCGAAGTCGGGGCTGGGCCGGTCGATGCCGGTCCAGTAGTGGTAGCCGGCCCGGGCATTCGACGAGCACACATTGGTGTGGGAGTTGTGGCCGTCCACACCCCAGGCGGCAAGAATCCGTTCGGTGTATCCATCCTCGCCGGGACGGCCCACGTGATACATCACCTCGTTGTGCCGCTTCTCCTGCACCGCACGACGGATGCGGCCGGCGATGTCGTCCAGTGCTTCATCCCAGGTCACCTGCCGCCACTTACCCTCACCCCGCTCACCGGCGCGCTTGAGCGGATAGAGAATACGATCGGGGTCGGTGATCTGCGTCAGCGTCGCCGGACCCTTGGCGCAATTGCGTCCCCGGGATCCAGGGTGCTCGGGGTTCCCCTCGAACTTGCGGATCTGCAGCGTGTCGCGGTCGACGTACGCGAGGAGCCCGCAGCCCGACTCGCAATTGAAACAAATGGTGGGCACCAGGGTGAAGTGCCGTTCCTTGCGCTCGGGCCAAGCGGTGGAATCGAGTTCGACCCAGTCGTCCCACCGCTCCTTGGGAGGGAACGACGCCAGGTGAATCCGGCTCGGGCCCGGGTAGAAGGTCTCGCCCCGGCTCTCGACCTCCTTGCGCGCCGCGCTCACCCTCTCGCTTAGGTCGTGCAGCGTCATGGTGGCGCCCTCACGCGAGTGGTACCGATTGTCCGGCTTGGATGTAGGCGTGCTCGTAGGCCAGCAAGCCGATCAGCGCCAGTGGGACAGCGGTCATCCCGATCCAGGGCGCGGCCACCGCCGCCACGGTGAGGGCCATTCCGGCCCGGTAGAAGTTCCGGTACCGGCCGCCGGTCATCTCGTGCGTCGCCAGCCGGGCGTGTGCCGTCGAGTGGGTGAGGGTGACCTCTCCCGCCACCAACAGCAGGTGGGTAAGACTGGTTGCTGCCAGCAGCCACAACAGCGGAGTCACCGCCGACGATTCCATCCGGCCGGCGAACGGCAGGATGGCGGCCGATCCAAGCAGCAGGGCCTGCACCATGAGTTGCAGCGGGAGGAGCGGATTTTGCCACAGGTCGCGGGCCTTGGCCTGGGCCAGCAGGTAGGCGGTATAGACCGCCGTCATCAGTGCCAGCGGCAATCCGACCCAGCCGAGCCAGGCGGGAATGGCAGACCCGAGCGCCGCGAACAGGAAGTGCACCCCGAGCACCGCGGAGTAGGCCCCGATGATGACGGCGCCGCGGACCAGCCAACTGCGCCACTGGGCGTGGGTGAAGATGAAGAGGAATCGCTTCGGGTGTTCCAGGTCCCAGATGAGCAGAATGCCGGTGAGCCCCAGGAATGTCCCCGCCATTATAGGCGCCACCCATCGCCACAGGACGCCATCGGCGGGAATGGTACCGAACAAGACCAGCAGCAGCGGAACGAGGTACGCCCCAGCGGCGATGCCTTTGGTCCAGGTATACAGGCTCACCCGCCAGTCCCACGGCACTTTGTGGGGCACGTCGTAGGACAGGATGGCAGCGGCGGAGCTCGTTGGCTGATTCGGATGTCCCGACACGACCAGGTGGGACCCGTGGGCCTGCTCGCTCCACATGAACAGATCGCCCTCGGGCCGGGCCGCGGCGAGGGGGTCGAGCGTCGCCTGGTGGGCGCCCTTGTAGAACAGTTTCGGTCGCGTCTCCTTTTCGGGACGGCGAACGGTGACGGATTCACGCTGAATAATCTGAGCCACGGCCGACGTGGGGTCGTGCAGATCGCCGACCAGAATGGCCTGGGTGGGGCACACCACGACGCAGGCCGGTTCCAGACCCACGTCCAGGCGGTGAGCGCAGAAGTTGCACTTCTCGGCCGAGTGGTCCTCGGGATTGATGAAGATCGCGTCGTAGGGGCACGCGGCGATGCACGCCTTGCAGCCGATGCAAATTGACTTGTCGAAGTCGATGATGCCGTCGGGCCGCCGGTACATGGCGGAGGTGGGACACGCGGTCACACAAGGGGCATCGTCGCACTGGTTGCAGCGGGTGACCTGAAACGCCCGCCGCACGTTGGGGAACAGGCCCACGTCGACGTACTTGACGTAGGTCCGGGTGACGGAGAGCGGGACTTCGTTTTCGGACTTGCAGGCGGTCGTGCAGGCGTGGCACCCGATACACCGGGTTTGGTCGATGACCTTGGCCCACAGCGGCTGCTGGTCCAGTTCCGGGCTAACGGCCAAGTCCATACGCGATGGCTCCCTTCCTAACCCTCAGCGCCACGGGGCCCGGCCTGGCCGGACCATCCAATTTCGAATCGAGTTCGTCGGGACCGCTTGGGCGCTCGCAATACAACTTGATGATCGTCTCCCACCGAATGTCCGAGAAATAGACGCTGCTGCAAGTCATCACACCAACTGGAGCGGCACCGGTCCTTGCTCCAGGCCCGACGGGAGCGGCATGCTGCTACCCACGGTCAGGTACAACATACAGGACCTGTGCCTCCAGCTGGGCCTGAAGATAATGCAGCCTGTACCAATGTACTCCAACGGGCCACTCACAGTTCCCCTCGAGGTCGTTGCCCTCGAAATCGATGTCCTCCCGGCTTCGCCTGGGAAAACATCTATTCGATCGCCACCGGATTCAAATTCGACGTGTCGCCGGCCATCGTACGGAACCACGCCACGGTGGGACTGGACATCCACCCGACGCGCCACCCGGAAGTAACCCTCGGTTACTACCATGCGTTCGAGAACAGCGGCACTGGGTCGATCTTCGGACCGACCGGTCCGATCCCCTGATCGAGCGTGACCAATACTCTGATGGAAGATTCGGTCCAGTTGATGTTCTCCTACGTGTCGTGGGGACAGATCTAATTAGGGGCGTAGGGCGTAGTGAACGGTCAAAGAGACGAGAGTCGGAGATCCGGGCAACTGGCCTCTGGCTCTTTGTGTGCCAGGGTCTGGCCCACAATCAAGAAGCGCACGGCATTATCTTTCGAGCACAGACCCCTCAATACATCAAACCGGGAGATCTAGGCTTGCGCCTGAAAGCTGGAGACGTCGTCGCGGGTTTCAGCGTGGCG
>SMVY01000029.1 GCA_004357415.1 Gemmatimonadota bacterium | reverse complement strand
CCTCCCCCCGTCCCCCGCCACAGTGCACAAAAGCCCACGGAGATAAATCCCCGTGAGCCTTAGAGCAGCAGCCTGATGAGGCATCATACAACACGAAACGTCTGGACGCAAGGCCAGTTGGTCGAGGGGAATGGCTGGGTGGCCGACGGGAATCGAACCCGCGTCCGCAGATTATCAGGCTGCTGCTCTACCATTGAGCTACGACCACCACGGTGACCGACTGACGAGGGCGATAAACCCCTCCAGCACGCCTTTCCCTACCCTCCGACGGCGGACCCACGACATGGCACCCGGACGCGGCGGACTGGTGCGAGCGGTACGGCCGACTTGTGATCAGGTTGCGTGGGCTCGAGGGCTGAGACACAATCTCGCCCTCCACACTAGGCGGGACAGAGGTAGAAACCCACGGGAGGGAGCTTTAGAACGCGGTGCTAGCCCCCAGGAGACACCACCGGAGGGGGAGCCAAGACTACACTGTGCTGCCTATGGACTTGACGGCTTGTCGAGAAGAGACCCCAGGAGCCCACCGATGACGGCGCCCGTGGCCACGCCTGCTAGGCCCAACAGAGGATCGCCGCAAGAGGAACCGCAGTCTGCAGTTGGCCCTCCCATGTACAAAAGGCCAAGTGGTATGCCGAGCAGTAGACCCCCGAGGACAGCACCTTCAACCAGGTACGTTCCAGAGCCGAAGCCGGCATTCGTGGGTCCGTTCCTTGGCTCCGATCGTGGCGGATGGCCTAGAACGTCACCGTTCCACAAAGAGGCATGTGACGCATTGAGCGCGATTGATGGAGCTTGAGCGGCAACCGGATTCGCAGAACTCGAAGCGACCGACAGAAGAAGGGCGAGTAGCGTAAGACAATTGCGCACGGTGGCGACTCCGGAAAAATCAGATACCGCCCAAATCGGTCTGCGGATACTGGCCTCCGTTGGATAAACGGAGTACCAAGAAGAACCGTTACCAAGTAGAGAGCTCTCGGGAATGCCAGGAATATCGAATGCCATGAATAGTTAATATCGAAGTGATTTGCAAATTCTTAGTTCACTTCACTATTCCTGGCAACCACTATTCAATGTTCCTCATTCAGGTGGGCTGCCGATCTACAGCCCGAGCCTGACCCCCGCAGACAGAAACAGCAACCCGTCTCCCGGAGCGAGCCCCTCGAACGTGGTGGCGAGTTGCTCGTCCTCCCCAAACTGATAGCCCACTTCGAACGCCAGGCTTACCACGGGGAACACCAGCGCCACATCGGCAAAGGCGAGAAACCTTCTGGTAGCGACATCGACCGCAACCGATTGCGGCAGCAGCGGCAGCGACGGATCGGCGAACACGGCCCGGCCATCTCCGCTGTACCAATCGACGCCACCGCCGAACCCGACACTGAACACCGACGCGTGCCAACCCAGCACCGCCCGCAGGTTGGTGGCGGTCAGGTCGGTGCCGAAGGCGTAGGCGCCGCTGGTGTAGGAGTAGGTCGGCAGCTGGCGCCACATGAGTGACACGGTGGCGGCGAACGGGCTGGTGTCGTTGCCCGCCAGGCCGACCCGCACTCCGGCGCCGAAGCCGAGGGCCACGCCTCCGATGCTGGCTGACCCCGGGTCGATGGTGATGTTGTCGCTGTTTCCGGGGAGGAGTTGCAAGGCCCCGAGCAAGTCGATGGCGAGGAAACCGCTTTCCATGCCGCCGTAGAGACCCACAGCCAAGTCGACCGTTGGTTCGGGGGCGGTGACGTCATCACCCGCGGGGACGATGTTGCTGGAGCCGTCGTAGCCGTCGCTGGGAAGGTTGACCTGCGCCACGTTGGCCCGGAAGGTGACGGCGAAATGTCCCAAGCCGCCCAGCATGCCCACCCGGCCTAGTTCGGGGTTACCACCGCTGATGAGCTGTCCCACGACTGGTTGGTAGATCCTGAGACCGTCTATCGCGGCGTTGCACAGGTTCCCCTCGGTGCCGCTGAAGGGCTGGCACTGGCTGTTCTGCGCCAGTCCCACGCTGGGACCTGCTATGGCCAAGTACAGTCCTATCCGGGCAAATCGCGACCAGCGCATGCGGCCTCCTCACGTGGTGAACCGCACCTCCCGATCCCCGGTACGGATCTCACCAATGACCCACGTTCCAACCCCGGCTCGTTCGGCCGCCTCGACGGCCTTGGTGACCGATTCGGCCGGCAGGACACCGATGTAGCCGATGCCGAGGTTGAACACCTCTCGCATCTCCGCGGTGTCCACCCGGCCACCCTGTTGCAGCACGGTGAACAAGGCCGGCACCTGCCAACTCTCCGCATCCACCTCGGCGCTGGTGGATTTGGGCAATATCCGGACCAGGTTGCCGGCGATACCGCCGCCGGTGATGTGCGCCATTCCGTGCATGTGACCGATGACCGGCCACACCGCGTCGAAGTACGAGCGGTGTACGGCAAGCAGCGCATCGGCCACGGTGCCTTCCGTGTCCGGCAGCGGAGCGTCGATCGCCAGCCCCATGTCGTGGAATAAAATTCGGCGCGCCAGGGTGTACCCGTTTGTGTGGAGACCGGTAGACCCATAGCCGAGCAGCACATCGCCGGAGACGATGGCGGCGCCGTGAATGGCGGCGGCGCGCTCTACCACGCCGACGATGGTACCGGCCAGGTCGAAGTGGCCGGGCTGGTAGACGTCCGGCATCTGGGCCGTCTCGCCGCCGGTCAGCGCCATGCTGTGCGCCCGGCACCCCCGGGCGACGCCTTCGACCAGGTCGGCAACGGTGTCGACGGTGAGATCGGCCCCGGCGATGTAGTCCATGAACGCCAACGGCGTGGCCCCGTGTACCAGGATGTCGTTGACGCTGTGGTTGACCAGATCCTCGCCCACCGTGTGGTAGCGCCCGGCGGCCTCCGCCACCAGCACCTTGGTACCCACCCCGTCGGTGCTCATGACGAGGGTGGGCTCGGCGAACCCCTCGGGCACGCGCACCATGCCGCCGAAGGCCCCGACGGTACCGGTGACCCACTGAGTGCGCGTGCCGGCGACCGTCTGGGCGATCCGTTGTTTGGCGGTTTCCGCGGCGGCCAGATCGACGCCGGCATCGCGGTAGCTGGTTGCTTTGCTCTGGGAGGGCGAAGGAGAATCGGCCATGGGGCACGTACCCCTAGGGGTCGGGCTGGATATCGAAGCGCACCAGGTCGGCGAAGGCGCGTACCCGGTCGGTTACTTCGGGGTGCCCGATTTCGTGGAACCGATTCACCGAGAACGCTTCCACCGCAAACGATCCCATGGCGGATCCGTACACCATGGCCCGGCGCACGTTGTGCGCCGTCAGGTCGCCGGTCCGGGCCAGGTGGGCCATGAATCCTCCGGCGAAGGCGTCGCCGGCGCCGGTGGGATCGAACACCTCTTCCAGGGGATAGGCCGGGATGTAGAAGGTGCTCTGTTTGTCGACCAGCACGGCGCCGTACTCACCCTGCTTGACGACGGCCATGGAGGGGCCCTGCGCGAGGATCCAGCGCGCCGCCCGGTAGACGTTCCAGTCGCCGGACAGTTCCCGCGCCTCACTGTCGTTGACCATCAGAACGTCGATCCTGCCCAGCAGGTCCATCAGCACATCGCGTTTGCTCTGGATCCAGTAGTTCATCGTGTCGCACACCACCAACTCGGGCTTGCGCACCTGGTCGAGCACCATCAGTTGCAGTTCGGGGTCGATGTTTCCCAGAAAGACGTACCGGGAATCGCGCAGGTGATCGGAGATCTTCGGCTGAAAATCGGCGAACACGCCGAGCCGTGTCTCCAGCGTTTCGCGGTTTTGCAGATCGTATGAGTACCGGCCCTTCCAGCGAAAGCTCTCTCCCTTGGCGTGCTCGACCGCAGACCAGTCCACGCCACGCTCGGTCCACCGGTCGAGCTCGGCGATGGGATAGTCATCGCCGATGACACCGACCACGCTGACCGGATGCAGCAGAGACGCGGCCACGCTGAAGAACACCGCCGACCCCCCGAGGGCGTCGGCGGTTTCCCCGAACGGGGTCGTTACCGAGTCGAGAGCGATACTACCGACCACGAGAAGCGTCATGACGTCACATCCGATCAGGCGCAGAAAGGCCGAGTAGGGTCAAACCGTTGGCGAGGGTGATCCGCGCGGCGCGAGCGAGAGCCAGCCGGGCGCGCTCCACCTCGGGCGGCGCTCCCAGAACCCGGCAGTTGTGGTACCACGAGTGAGTGGCGCGAGCGACATCCTCGAGATAACTGGCGATCCGGTGCGGCTCCAACTCGCGGGCCGCGCGGGTGGCAATCGATGGAAAGGCCGTCAATTTCTTGAGGAGGTCGATGCCTTCCTTGGCGGGGAAATCCTGCAATCGGACATCGGGCGACACGGTGTCCGGATCGAGTCCCGCTACCCGGAAGATACCACTCATCCGCGCGTGGGCCATCTGCACGTAGAACACCGGGTTGTCTTCCGTCTGACTCTTGGCGAGGTCGACGTCGAAGTTGAGTTGCGAATCACTGCGGCGCATCAGAAAGAAGTAACGCGCGGCGTCCACGCCGACTTCCTCCACCAAATCGTGCAACGTCACGAAGTCGCCGGATCGCTTCGACATCTTCACCTCTTCCCCGCCGCGGACGATCTTCACCAACTGGACCAACGCCACGTCGAAGAAGCGCTCGGAATACCCCAGTGCCCGGAGCGCCGCCCGCATGCGGGGAATGTATCCGTGGTGATCCGCGCCCCACACGTCGATGACCCGGTCGAAGCCGCGGTCGTGCTTTTCCATGTGGTACGCCAGGTCGGGAACGAAATAGGTCAGGCTGCCGTCCTGCTTGCGAAGCACCCGGTTCTGGTCGTCGCCGAATTGGGAGGACTTGAGCCACAGCGCCCCATCCGCCTCGTACGTCAAATCACGCTCCGTCAACAACGCGAGCGCCGCGTCCACCCGGCCGTCACGGTACAACTGCTGCTCGGACGTGACCGTATCGAACCGCACCCCGAACGCCAACAGGTCGCGGTCCTGCTCGGCCCGTTGGGCGCTGACCGCAAGCTCCCGGCACCGGGCCACCCCATCCTCCTCCGGCAACTGAGCGAACGCCGACCCCTCGCGCTGCAGAATCTCGGCGGCCATGTCGGCCAGGTACTGGCCGTGGTAGCCGCCGTCGGGAATCGGTGTCTCCCCGCCGGCCGCCTGCTGCACCCGGGCCCACAGGCTGCGGGCCAGCTTGTCGATCTGGCTGCCGGCGTCGTTGACGTAGAACTCGCGGGTTACCGTATGCCCCTGCCATTCCAACAGCGAGGCTATGGCGTCACCCAGCGCGGCGCCACGCCCGTGACCCACGTGCAGCGGGCCGGTCGGATTGGCCGACACGAACTCCACGTTCCACGACAAGGGCTTGTCCACCTCGCTCCGGCCGTAGCGCGGGCCCTGGTCGATGATCGTGTGCAGGGCCTCGATCAGCTGCTCGTCCGCCAACCAGAAATTGATGAACCCCGGGCCGGCTACCTCGGTCTTGGCAACAAGCGACGGGGCCAGCTCGAGCCGGGAAACGATCTGCTCGGCAAGGGCCCGCGGATTGGACTTGAGCTGTTTGGCAAGCAACATCGCCAGGTTCGTCGCCAGATCCCCGTGAGATGCCTCCCGGGGGCGCTCCAGCACGAAGCTGACATCCTCCGCACCGAGTTCCCGTGCCACCCGGGCCAGCTCGGCATGCAGGGCGTCACTCACTGGACGACGATGACGAAGACGAGGACGATGACGACGAGGAAGACGAAGAGGAAGTCGAGGAACCACCACCGGTCTTGGAGTCGGAGCCCTTGCCCTTGCCCTTGCCCTTGCCCTTGTCCTTGTCCTTGGATCCGGATTCCGAGGCGGTCTCGGCCTTCCGGGGGCCCTTGCCGTCCTTGCCGTAGTCGGTGATGTAGAAACCGCTCCCCTTGAAGACGAGACCGGCCCCCCCCGAAATCAACCTAGCCGCGGGTGCGCCGCATTCCGGGCACTCCTTGGACGGTTCGGCGGTGATTCTCTCGAGTTTCTCAAACGTGTGCCCCGCGGAGCACCGGTATTCGTAGGTCGGCATTCTGATCCCATGGCTGGTCGATCCAGACGGCGCAAAATCTTAGTGTCACGCCCCCGCAGATTCAAGGCGGCGGCGCAGATGAATTCCTCCCCCAACCAATCGGACTAGGGCGAAGTTGACCTGGCGGGCGCAGGAGCAGCCGCCTGGAAGACGATCTCGCCCACGAACGCCCGTGCGCCACGGCGTACCACTGACGATAGCACCGCCAGCAGAAGGATGCCGAGGGCGACCGTTTGAAGGAGAGACGCCCCCTCGGGGGTCATCTCCGCCACCGGCAGTCCGGACACCTGGGGGATGACCGCGTTGACGATCCACCCAAGCAGCAGCGACAGCCCGATGATGGTAAGGCTGAACGTCACCGCGGTACGCCGGCCGTGGAGCTGGGCCAGGACGCCGAACGTCGTCACGTTGGTAGCGGGCCCGGTAAGGAGGAATGCCAGGGCCGCGCCGGGCGACACGCCGCCGGCCAGCAGCACGGCCACCAGCGGCGTGGCCGCCGCAGCGCAGACGTAGAGCGGCAACCCGATCAGGGCAAAGAACACCACATCCAGGCCTCGCGGAATCGACCCCAGCAGCCCCGTTTCCACCATCGGCGTGACCCCGGCGGCGATGATGAGGCCGAGGATGATCCAGGGCGCCGTATGGTCGACCACCTCCCCGAAGCCGATCCCCATGGCGCGGCGGACGGTGTCGAGGACACCCGCATCCGCGGCGTCCTCATCAGCTTCATGGGTTGGCAACGACCGCCTGGGGACTCCCGGGCTCAGCTTGGCGACCAACCACCCTACGGTCAGCGCCACGATCACCGCTCCGAGCACCCGGATGACCGTCATGGTGCCACCGAGGAGCGGTATCGAGAGAAAAATGGCGTCAAGGCCGAGTTCGGGCGTGGCCACCAGGAAAGCCATGGCAGCCGTCATGGGGGCTCCGCGCATGATCAGGGTCCGGTAGAGGGGGACCACGCCACAGGAACAGATCGGCAGGGGGAGCCCGACCGTCATCCCCCGGAGGGCCTGCATCCCGGCAGACCCCCGGCGCATCCACTCTATCGATGATCGCGGCAGCAATACGCTCATGAATCCGGCCATCAGGTACGCCAGCACCAGCGCGGGTGCGCTCTCGAGCGCCAGGCCGAGGAAGACCGATCCCATCCTCGGCTGCGGGCTGCCAACCACCGGTTCGGTAGACAACAGGAGAACGAGTAGCGCCACCCCGATCAGCGCCCCCACCCCCTCCAGCCGGCGTTCCCTAACCCCACGGGTCACTTCGTGCTGGTGCCGGTGAACCACCACGTGGATCAGCGCCCCGGCCACGAAGGCCTCGAACCACGCTACCGCACGGAGCGAGGCGTGCTCCAGCATTACGCCGCCGACGGAAAAGCCCACGATGGTGCTGGCGATGACCAGGGCGATCACCGCCGTGGCCGCACGCAATCCAAACGTGGGGCGCACCAGCCACCAAATGGCGAGGCCGACCGGGAACCGGTGGAGGACTACCGCCAGCGGCAGGAACGCGCCGGCAGCGCGTCCGCCATCCGACAACGCGGCGCCATCGAGCACCCCGTGGAAGGCGATCCCCACCAGACCCAGCACCAGCGCGACGTTGTGGAACCGGTGCTCGCTGCCACGAAAGACGTGTTCCGACAGCGTTGGCCCCAAGGCGCCGGCCACCACCCAGAGGATGGCGTACCAGCCGCCGTTTGCCACCGACCCAGGGAGAATGAGAAACAGCACCATGCCGGAGATGGCCACGAACACGAAGCCGTCGACCACCGACGACAGGGCGTGTCCCTGGCTCCACATGCGGTAGAGCCAGGGACCCAATAACAACGTGGCGATACTCAGCAGCAGCAAGATCATGTAACCTTCTCAGGCACGGCACCAAGACCAGATTCTAATCGATCCCCGGTGGTAAGACGAACCACCACCCCATGCCGACCCGGCGAAGGACGCCATGCTCACCCTCCTGACGGCCTTGCAGATTGCCGCACTCGACCCAGGGGGACCACCTCCGGTCCACGATGCCCTGCACTACCACATCGGCATCGTCCTGCCGGACACTGGGCGTACCCTGGAGGGTCGTGTCACCACCACCTGGGTCCTCGGGGGACCCGGCCCGTTGCGGATCGATCTCGACAGCGCCATGAGGGTCACCCGGGCCACAATCGGCGACACCAGAGACATCATTTGGGACCGGGACGGCAACGCGGTCATCGTCCACCACGGCGGGGATCGCGGAGATACCATTCACACCACCCTCCATTACCGAGGTGTGGTACATGACGGTCTGATCATCGAGTACCCCGGCGGATCCCCGCGTTACTTCGCCGACAACTGGCCCAATCGGGCCCGGCGTTGGTTCCCGGCCCAGGACCATCCGTCCGACAAGGCGTCCGTTACCTTCGTCATCGACGCGGCGCCGGGGACCGAGGTCATCGCCAACGGCAAACTGGTGAGTGTGGATACGCTGGAGACGGGTCGGGTCCGGTGGACCTACCACGAGGCCGCGGCTATCCCGATCTACGCCATGGTCATCGGTGCCACGGACTTCAGCATCACCGACTTCCCGGAAGCCGGCTGCGCCCAGAAGTGCGTTCCCCTGTCGGTGTGGACCTATCCGGCGGACTCGGCGTATGCCGTGAGCGGACCGTTTCGGCGGATCGGCAGCATGGTGGACTATTTCAGCGACCTCATCGGTCCGTTCCCGTACGGCAGCCTGGCCCACGTGCAATCGTCGACCATCTTCGGTGGCATGGAAAACGCCACGGCCATCTTCTACAGCTCCGAGGCTATCGGCGAACGGCGGCTGTCCGAGGAGACGGTGGCCCACGAGACGGCGCACCAGTGGTTCGGCGATGCCGTCACCCCGCGGGACTGGAACCACCTGTGGCTGTCCGAGGGGTTTGCCACCTATCTGGCCGCCCTGTGGCAGGGGCACGCCGACGGGCCCGACGCCTTCTATGGAGCGATGGACCTGGCGCGCGCCCGGGTCGTCTCCTCGCTTACCTCGGCGGCTCCCATTCTGGCAGACACGGTGCCCGACAACCTGCTGACGCTCCTCAACAGCAACAATTACCAAAAGGGCTCATGGACGCTGCACAGCCTGCGGGGCCTGGTGGGCGATTCGGCCTTCTTCGCCGGGCTCAGAGCCTTCTACCGCCAATACCGCAACGGCACGGCGGTGACCGCTGACTTCGTGGCGACCATGGAGGCGGTGTCGGGACAAGACCTCGGGTGGTACTTCGACCAGGCCCTCCGCCTCCCGCGGTACCCGCGTGTGTTCGTGAACTGGTCACACGACGCCACTTCCCAGGAGTTGACGCTGAGGATCACCCAGCAACAACGCGGGGAGTTCTTCCGCCTGCCGGGGCTGGAGCTGGCCGTAGACGACCGAATCATCGTCGTTGACGTCGACGGCCCGGAAACAGAGGTCGTGATAACGGAGGTTGCCCAAGCGCCGCGCCGCATCGTGATCGACCCGCGGGTGTGGTGGTTGCTGGAGCGGCACGTACAGGAGTAGCGGCGCCACGCACCCACCAGCAGGTCCTGGCTAGCCGGGCCGGAAGACACCCCAGACGTCCCGCAGGACGTCGCTGATCTCGCCCAGGGTGGCGCGAGCCCGGACGGCCTCGAGGATCGGCGGCATCAGAGCGCCGGTCCCCTCCGCCGCCGTCTTCAACTCGGCGAGCGCCGAGCCGGCCGCGGCGGCGTCTCGTGTCCGCCGGGTTTGCTCGAGTCGGGCTCGCTGGCGTCGCGCCAGCTCGCCAAAATCCGGACTGGCGATGACCGGCGGCGGTGCATCGTCGGTGAACCGGTTGACCCCGACGACCACCGCGTCCCCCGACTCCTGCCGCTTGAGTTGGGAGTAGGCGCTGCGGGCGATGGCCTCCTGGAAGAAGCCCTGCTCGATGGCGCGCGCGGCTCCCCCGATGGCGTCGACTTCTTCGACTAGCGCCAGCGCCTCCCGCTCGATCGTGTCCGTCAGATGCTCCACGTAGTAGCTGCCACCGAGCGGGTCTACCGTGTCCGTCATACCCGATTCGTGGGCCAGGATCTGCTGCGTTCTGAGCGCGAGCGTGGCCGCCTCAGCCGTGGGGAGCGTGAACGCCTCGTCGTAGCCGTTGGTGTGTAACGACTGGGTCCCGCCCAGCACCGCGGCCAGCGCCTGCACGGTGACACGGACGATGTTGTTCAGCGGCTGTTGCGCCTGTAGCGTCACCCCACCCGTTTGGGTGTGGAACCGCAGCCGGGCGGTGTCGTCGTCGGCGTCGAATCGCTCGCGTGCCAACCGGGCCCATAGCCGCCGTGCGGCGCGGAACTTGGCGGCCTCTTCGAACAGATCGTTGTGGGCGGCAAAGAAGAAGGAAAGACGCGGGCCGAACGCGGCAAGAGGCACGCCGGCGTCGAGGGCACGCTGCACGTACTCCAAAGCATTGGCTAGGGTGAACGCCACCTCCTCGACGGCGGTGGCTCCCGCCTCGCGGATGTGGTATCCGCTGATGGAAATGGGATTGAACCGCATGTCGTGATCGCTGACGAAGCGGAACACGTCCGTCACCAACCGGAGCGACGGTTCAGCGGGGTAAATGTAGGTGCCCCGTGCCACGTACTCCTTCAGGATGTCGTTCTGCACCGTTCCCCGAAGCGCCGTCCGCGACACGCCGTGCTCTTCGCCCACCACCACGTACATGGCCAAGAGGATCGCGGCGGTCGCGTTGATGGTCATCGAGGTGGATACCTGATCGAGCGGGATGTCACGGAACAACATCGCCATGTCGTCGACGGTATCGATGGCGACGCCGACGCGGCCGACCTCGCCGGCGGCCAGTTGATGATCCGAGTCGTAACCCATTTGGGTCGGGAGGTCGAAGGCGGTCGACAGGCCGGTCTGTCCCGCCGCGAGCAAGCGCCGAAACCGTACGTTGGTCTCTTCGGCGGTGCCGAACCCGGCGTACTGTCGCATGGTCCAGGGACGGGTAGTGTACATCGTGGGGTAGACGCCCCGCGCGTAGGGGAACGTCCCGGGTGCCCCGAGATCAGCCCGGCCACCGTCTTCCGGTCCGTAGACGGGCTTTCGTGTGCCGCCATCCGCCATCAGGCGTCGTCTTCGGTGAGGATAGCCCTGACGAACTCCACGTCGTCGCGCGACCCGATGACGAGCGGGGTTCGCTGGTGAAGAGACTCTGGCACAATGTCGACGATAGGGGTCACGCCGTCGGTGGCGGCCCCCCCTGCCTGCTCGACCAGGAAGGCCATCGGATTGGCCTCGTACAGCAGCCGAAGCTTGCCGTTGACATGCTCGGTATCGGCCGGGTACATGAACACACCTCCGTTGATCAGGTTCCGGTGGAAGTCTGCCACGAACGACCCGATGTAGCGGCTGTTCTTCCCGGTGATGCGCTCCGGCAAGTCGCCGTGGAAGCCACGGACGGCCGTCTGGATGCCACGATCCCAGCGCGCAAAATTGCTCTCGTTGACGCTGTAGTACTTGCCGACAGGGGGAATTCTTATGGCCTCGTGAGACAACACGAACTCACCGATCGTGGGATCGAGGGTGAATCCGTGCACACCCTGGCCGGTGGTGTACACCAGCATGGTGCTCGAGCCGTACATCATGTAGCCGGCCGCCACCTGCTTGCGACCTGGCTGAAGCAGGTCTTCCAGCGTGCCCTGGCCGTCCTGCGTCACCCGGCTATAGATACTGAATATGGTCCCGACCGATGAATTGGAGTCGATGTTGGAGGAGCCATCGAGGGGATCGAACACGACCACGTAGCGCCCGATCGGCCAATCGGGGGGAATAGGGATGGGGCCTTCGTCCTCTTCGGAAGCCATCACCGCGACCCGCCCGGTGTGCCCCATGGCATTCTTGATGGCCTCGTTGGCAAAGACGTCGAGCTTCTGCTGCTCCTCACCCTGCACGTTGATGTTGCCGGCCGAGCCGAGGATGTCGACCAGCCCCGCCCGCCGAATCGCCGCGGCGATGACCTTGGCCGCCAGGCACATATCGTACAACAGGCTAGACAGCTCACCCGTGGCCTCGGGAATCTCCTTTTCCCGTTCGAGAATGAACCGCTCGATAGTCCGTACACCGCTGTCAGCATCCACGTGATCGCGCTCCATGTGGTTTGATGTCGCTTCCAATTATGAATGACGATTGCCAGTGAATCATGAATAGTGAAATGAAGTCCAAAATTTCAACATTCATCATTCTCGTGGCATTCAATATTCGCGGCGTTCAATTCTGCTGCTACAAATCAACGGCGTGGTCACTGCACGGCCGCGCCTGACTCCCGGCGCCCACGCCCGGTCACAGTGAAGGTCCGACCGTCCGTCCGAATGGTAATATGCCCCTCCCGGTCGGTCCGCCAGATGCTCACGCCATGTTGGTCGAGCCGCTCGAGCGCCTCGGCCGCCGGATGCCCGTAACGGTTGCGGCCTACGCTCACGATTGCGATGCTGGGGGCAAGCTCCTCGAGCCAACCCTCACCGGTCGATCCCTTCGACCCATGGTGACCGACCTTCAACACCTCCACCCGTCCGATCCGGCCCCGCAGCGCGAGTTCGGCCGGGAATCCGATGTCGCCCGCCAACAACGCATCGAACTGGCCATACCGCACCAGCAGCACGATCGAGTCTTCGTTGATGTCTTGGCCCCACTGGGCCCAAGTCGTATCGGGGTGGACCACTTCGAAGATCACACCATCGATGACGAAACGGTCGCCGGCGCGGCCGGGTCGCCACGGAACCCCCCCGGCCACTAGCTCGTCCAGAAAGGCGAGGTACAACGGAGACTCGGGAGCACCGCCCGGCTCCAGGACGAGCCCCGTGGGGACGGCCCGTACGATACTTGAAATGCCACCCAGATGATCGGCGTCTGCGTGGGTCACCACCACCGCGTCAAGCCGCCTGACACCATGACGACGGAGAAACGGAACGACGGTGCGCTGCCCGGCATCCCACCGCCCGGTGCGGGGACCGCCGTCTACCAACACCCAGTGGCCACCGGGCGTCCTGACGGCGATCCCATCACCCTGCCCTACATCGAGAAAATGTAACGTCAGATCGGCCGCCCCGGCAGGAGCACCGCTCGGCCACAGCAACACCATCCAGGCCGCGCCTGCCACCAGCCACAACGCCCTGCGGGCGGACTCCCGTGAGGTATTGCGGCGCCCCATCAGCCACAGCGCCAACCCGAGGACGCCCAGCCACGGCAGTCCCGCGGTCCAGCCGGCCGCGGTAACGATAGCGCCTCCGGGCACACCTGCCCCCCACTGGGCCAACCACGTCAGTCCGGCCAGCAACAGCCCTCCGCTGGTTGCGAGAGCCTCGCCGAGTAGCGGTACCGCGGGTGTGAGGAGCACGCTGCCGAACACCGCCGGGAGGGCGATGGCCACCAGCGGCATCGCCACCACGTTCAGCACGATCCCGGTAAACGAAACGGTGCCGAACACCGCGGCCGTGACGGGGGCGGTGGCCAGCGTGGCGCCGAGCGAGGCCGCCACGGAGCGCACCACCCAACCACCCCCCAAGGTCGTCCGCCCCCAGCGCTCGAAGGTCATGACCCCGGTGAGCGCCACCACCGACAGCCAGGCACCTACCTGCACCACGGTCCACGGCTCCGCCAGGAGGAGGATCAGCGCCGTCACCGCCAGGATCGCCCCGGACGACACGTGACGCTGCCGTATCCGACTCCCCATCACCAGTACCGCGAGCACCGCGGCCCTGGTGGCCGCGGGTGGCCACCCGAGGAGCGCGACGTACGCCGTAACCGCTACCGTGGTAACCCCGAACGTCGCCCGCCGGCCCAACCCGAGGAGGCGGCACACCAGCACCATCCATAGGGCCACGACCCCGACGTGGAACCCCGAAATCGCCAACAGGTGGACCAACCCGGCTCGCACGAAGGCCTCCCGCACCGCCGGATCGAGCCCGTCTTTACGATTGAGCACGAGGGCGTTGACGATGGCGGCTCGCGGGCCATACAGGTCGGCCACGGTGTGCATGATCCAGCGGCGCAACCGGACCATGGCCGCCGGCTCCTGCAATACCTCGAGGACGTCCTCGACCACGAGCGTCCCGGCGCCTCGGCCCAGGACGCCCTGCCGGGGAATCCACCGCACGACGGCACGCACCCGTCCCTGCCGTTCGAGCGCCCGCTCGGGCCAGCGACCCGACACCACGCCGGAACAGGGGAATCCGGGAAGCCTGAGGCGTACTCGTGTGTGGTGTTGGCGAGCCGGGTCGGCCGGTTCGACGACCAGCTCCTGGCGGCCGGCCGGGAGCCGGGTGCGACAACTGTAGGCTTCGCCGGCTTCGGCAATTGCCCCGGTGATTGCGCCCAGCGCCGTCAGGGCGACTCCGGTTGCGGCCCGGGCCCGGCGACGAAGCACGAACCCCAGAACCGCCACAGCGCACAGCGTAGCCCAAAAATGCAAGAGGCCGGCGACTAGGCCGGCCCCGAACAGGAGCACGATGGCAACGGGCCGGTGCCGGATCACACCGGCCCACCGGTCAGAGGAGTTGTGGCTTGGTCTTCCCGCAGCGAGGTGCGGAGGCAACCTTCTTGAACCCGTCCATCATGGTGACGTCGATGGTGGCGCGCATCTGATCTTTGTCGAGGTTGAATTCGGTCACCGCCTTGCCCTCTGTGGTAGCGACGTACCTGGCGGGTAGCCGGTTCAGGGCGAACACCAGCACGTCGGCCCGGCAGGTGTCGCAGCCGCAGAAGTTCGGAAAGTGGCCGGCGAGGCTGCTGTAGGCGTCGACGACGTGCTCTTCGACCATGTTTTGGAGAACGATTCCAGTCATAGGACAGCCAATTGGGGCGCCGTGATGGCTCCGGTGAAAGTGAATCCGGTGGTGCCGGTGAGTTGGACCTGGTGATATTCACCGACGCTGGACCGGGGCAGGTCGACCAAGACCATGAGATTGGTGCGGGTTCTGCCAAGCATGAAGTTACCGCGCTTGGCGGACCGTTCCACCAGGATCTCGTGGGCGGACCCGATACGCGCGAGGTGCTTGCGCCGGGCCACGTCCCGCACCGTCTCGATGAGCTGTTCCAGGCGTGCCTGGGCCACGCTGTCGGACAGGTGTCCGGGGATGCGCTCGGCCGGAGTCCCGGCCCGCACCGAGTACCGGAAAGTGTAGGCGTCGTCGAACTGCGCCTCCTCCACCAGACTGAGGGTGGCGTCGAATTCCTCGTCGGTCTCGCCCGGGAACCCGACGATGATGTCGGTGGACAGGGTGATTCCGGGGATGGCCTCACGCAACCGCGCCACCACGTCGAGGAATTTCTCCCGGGTGTACCGCCGCAGCATGCGCTTGAGTTCACTATCAGACCCAGCCTGCACCGGAAGGTGGACGTGTTCACACACCTCGGGGGTCGCGGCCATGGCTTCGATGACGGATGGCGTGAAGTCCGTGGGATACGGACTGGTAAACCGCACACGCCGAACACCGTCTACCGCGCCGACCGCCCGCAGCAGATCGCCAAAATCGTGGCGCCCGTCATGGTAGCTGTTGACGGTCTGCCCCAGAAGCGTCACCTCGGTGGCGCCCTGGCGGACGACGGCCTCGACTTCCCCGATGACTTCCTCCA
The DNA here is from genome assembly GCA_004357415.1 of Gemmatimonadota bacterium. Taxonomy (GTDB): domain Bacteria; phylum Gemmatimonadota; class Gemmatimonadetes; order Gemmatimonadales; family GWC2-71-9; genus N074bin45. Next base: position 25,824 of record SMVY01000029.1, on the reverse strand, counting down.
ACCTATGACTGCGTTCCGGTCCGCGCGTGTACGGAACAACGCAGAACGTGCACTTGTAATTGCAGCCGCGCTGAACGGTGACGAAAGCCGTGGGACCGGGTTGCCGTTCCTGGGGGACGTCCTGGTAGTGTTCCCAGCTGCGGAACTCGGTATCGGCGACCGGGGTGCCCGCTGCGGCAATGGCGAGGAGATCGGGGAGCTTGCGGTAGGCATCCGGCCCGGCCACCAGATTGACGCGGGGAACCCGCTCCTGGAGCTGGGGTCCCAGCCGTTGGGCCATGCACCCGACCACACCGAGAACATCCCCGGCGCGCAGATGGCGTTGCAGTTCTCCCAACCGTCCCAGGACCCGCTGTTCGGCGTTGTCCCGTACGGCACAAGTGTTGACCAGAATGACGTCCGCATCCTGTGGATCGTCGGTCCGCCGATAACCCTCCGCGCCGAGGATCCCGAGGATCAGTTCGGTGTCGGCCACGTTCATCTGGCAGCCGTAGGTCTCGATGTAGAGCCGTTTGGTCATACCTTTAAAGATACCGCCGAAGGGAGGGTACCGGCGAGTGCGGGCCTGTCACGGCCGGATCTCCACACCAGCAGTGAGCAGCCACGACGTTTCACGCCAGTCGGGCCCCTGGTCCCGTTTGACGTACTCGCCGGCCACGTCGAAGCTGGCTTTGCCGCTTCCGAACCGGAGGCCCGTTCCCAGTGACACGGCGATTTCTGTCGGTTGCGGGCCCGGCACCAGCGGAAACGGCAACGTCCCGTAGCGCACCCCGAACCGGACGGGCAATGCCGTCGGTGACCCTCGCCAGCCCCACTCTCCACCAAAAGCCACCTGGAAGCTGTTGGATGCCCCGAGCCCTCCGCGCTCGAGGAAATCGCTGTTGGCGGCTGACCACGTCTGGTAGGTTCCCTGCCCCGCGATAGTCAGCAACGGGGACAGCCTCCACGTCAGACCGGCGCCAATGGTGAAGGGGAGGTCGATCTGTCCCGCGGCGGTGGAATCGACGGTGACGTTGGCGTTACCGTCACTGCGGAGGAGCAACGCCACAGAGAGCGTTCGGGTCAGATCGCCCATCAAACTGAGCGAAAAGCCCACGCCGTCGAACGAAATCTCGGTCGAGTCCCTGAACGACTGGAACAACGAATCCTCGAACACGCGTCGGATCCGGTTCCTGGTGGACCCGGTGATGAGGTGGATGGCCCCACCGACCGCCCATCGGCGGTTGAGCATGTATCCCGCACCGAACGCGAGATCGTTGAGGCCGCCCAACCCGACCAGGGTGTCGACCACCGTGACCGGCGCGCCCCGAATCATGACGGTATCGATGGTCGCCACACCGAAGTCGCTATTGGTGTAGGTGCTGGCCGACGCCCCCAGCCAGGTGCGCAGCCGTCGGATCGGGCCACCGATTCGAAACTGGGGGAATCGGTTGTTGCGAACGTCACCCGTCCCACCCGGGTTGACGGTCTGGCGCCACTCCTGCAGCGTCTCGAGCCCGACGGTCAGCCCTTCCAGCTTCGTCAGGGGAGCCATTGCCTGAACGGAGGCAGGATCGAACAGGCCGATGGACCCACCCATCCCGGTGGCGCGCGAGGACAAATGGCGCCCAGGCAGTCCCAAGCCGCGAATACCGAACTGCGAACTCTGGCCCCACCCAACCGCGGGCAGTCCCAGCACGACTGAACCGAGCACGAGAACGCGAAGGATCATCACCGCTCGTCAAACGGGAAGGGGAGAACGTACGTCAGCACGATGATCGGGGTGAATCCCGGGGTCCGGCTCGAGCCGAATTCCGGACGGGTGAAGCTGGCGGCTTCGGGGTCGAGATCCAGGAACAGGGCTCGAGCCGACCCTCTCTCACCCTGCCACCCCCGCACCAGGTCGCCGACTTCGATCGACACCGTATCACTCGACCCGACCACCAGGGGCGCTTGGATCAACCCCCTGACAATCCAGCTGCCACACACGCTTCCGACATTGAAGCCGCACCGGGGCGACTTGGCCCCGACGTCGCTCTGGACGCCACGCACGCGCACTGTGGCCGTTTCATTGGGAATCCCCGGTATCGGGGCCGTCGGTACCAATTTCAACGTGGCGCGGATGATCTGGGATGAATCCCGTGACCCGAGCCGCGACGTGAGATCGAACCGGAGCAACGACCGCGCGGACGGAGCTCCACCCACCGTCAGGAAATCGAGGTTGATCGGGAGCGGGTTCTCGGTGACGAAGGTATTGAACTGCGCGATGCGGCTGATCGTCCGTTGCTGGAGCGTCGTGTCCGCGATGCTGTCGATGGTGACGAACGTCTGCCACAGTGGCCCCGATCCCCCGGCGGCGACGCTGCCGATGGAAATCCCCGAGGGCTGGGCGGCCGACATCGCCACGGCGATGGCCATCACGCCGCTGTCGGCCGGCGCCAGCTTCAAGAGGGCGAGCGTGGCGCTGTCGGTCACCACCAGACGAAACACGTCGGTGAAGATGGTATCATCGACGGCAATGCGGCCGATGAGGGTACTGTCGGCCAGGAACGGCTCGATATCCCCAAACGTCACCGTCGAATCCACGTCCGACGGTATCCGATACAGCAGAATATCGAGGTTGGTGACCGAGGTGTCCCTGGCCGACAGGCCGATGCGGACCCCCACCGAGTCCACCTGGAACGTTCGCAAGGTGTCGTTCACCAGCAACGAGTCGCTGACCGGGAGAAACTTGACCACCGCGCGTGAGTTGAAAAGCTGTACGCCTTCGGACACGAGCAGGGTTAAGCCCTGCCCCGGCTGCACGTAGCCGACGTAGGTACTGTCCATGTCCAGGACCGGGGTCAGCACCGTGTCGATAAAGTTGGGGCTACCCCCCGGGCACGTTTCGGGGCACACTCCCGGCGCCACAATTTCCTTTTGGCACGCAAGAGCGCTCACGGCGACCACGATGCCGACGGGCCACCGAATCAGTCCGAGCTTCAAGTGGAAATCCTCAATTGGCCGGCCGCCGACTCGTCAACCGTTCGCTGACGAAGGCGTCGGGTAACAGGGCCCCGAGGCGCCACGAGTGCTCGCCCGTTGGGCCCACCGCCAAGATCTCTAGGTCGAGTCCGAACTCGGCCAGCACTTGGCGGCACGCTCCGCACGGAGACGCCGGCGGATCGGAATCGGTCACCACCACCAAGCGCCGGTAGCGAGTGGCACCCTGGCTCACGGCGGCGGCCACGGCGGCGCGTTCGGCACAGATGGACAAGCCGTACGACGCATTCTCCACGTTGCACCCGGAGAACAGCCGGCCGTCATCCGCCTCCAACGCGGCCCCGACCCGATACCCCGAGTACGGTGCATACGCCTTGGCCTGGGCTTCCCGCGCCAAGGCTACCAGTGGGTCATCCACGCCAGATCTCCCCGAGAAACGATGTTCCGTGCTCCAACGGCGGCACTCCGAGAAACTCGGCGACCGTCTGCCCCATGTCGGCAAAGGTCACCCGTTCTCCCACGTCTACCGGAATGACCTTAGGCCCGTACGCAAGCATCGGTACCACTTCGCGGGAATGATCGGTCGACGGCGTCGTCGGATCATTCCCGTGATCCGCGGTAAACATAATGAGGTCGTCGGCCCTCACGGGTTCCAGCAGATCCGGCAGCACCCGATCGAGTTCCTCCAAGCCGCGCACATATCCGGTCACGTCGTTCCGGTGGCCCCAAGTCTGATCGAATTCGATCACATTGGCGAACAACAGACCCTCGTCCATCGTCTGTAGCCCTTCGCGCACCAAGGCATACGCCTCGGCATTGGTCGGCGTGTGCACGCTGGTGATTGCGCGGCCCGCGAACAGATCGTCCACCTTGCCCACACCTACGCGGGGAATGCCACGTTCCTCCAGCCGGTCCAGCAAAGTGGCGCTCGGTGGAGCCAAACTGAAATCCTTGCGCGCCGAGGTCCGGACCCAGTTCCCGTCCGAACCGTGGAACGGCCGGGCGATGACCCGGGCGACGTCCCACGGCGACACGGTGAGTTCACGGGCGATCTCACACGCCCGGTACAACTCCTCCAGCGGTACGATGTCTTCGTGTGCCGCCACCTGGAATACGCTGTCGGCCGAGGTGTAGACGATCCAGTCGCCCGTGGCCACATGGGTCGCAGCAAACTCGTCGAGCAGGGCCGTTCCGGAGCCGGCAACGTTGGCCAGGACACCGCGGCCCGTTCGCCGGCTGAACTCGTCGAGGAGGGCACTGGGAAAGCCGCTCGGGAACGTGGGAAAGGGCCGGTCGAGGAGTACCCCGCAGATCTCCCAATGCCCCGCGATACTGTCCTTCCCAGCACTGGCCGGCTGGCATCGTCCGGTTGCCGCCTGGCGCAACGGCGGACGCCCGATCCCGACGAAGTCCCCACAATACCCCAGGCCCAGTGCCTCCAGGTTCGGCAACGTCAGGCCCCCCACCTCACGGGCCACGTTGCCCAGCGAATTGCTCCCGGCATCGCCGTAGGCCGACGTGTCATGCGCCGGCCCCACTCCCATGCCATCGAGCACGATGATCGCGGCCCGTCTCACGCCTGACCGTCGTCGGAAACCTTTTCGGCCTGGCCCTGCTGGACGAAGCGAAATCGAAGGGCGACCAGAGTCTCGTTCAGCAATTGGACTTCGTCGGCCTCGAGATTCCCCTTCGTCTTCTCCTCCAACATGCCCAGAGTGTCGATGAGAGTTTGAGCCACCTGACGGGCGTCGCCTGCACCGTGTTCGGCCGCACCGGGAGGGAGCGTTCCCTCGAGCGCCGTGTTGGCCTGGTGGGCCAGGCCAAGGACAATCGAAGCGAAGTGCGGATTCATGTCGTCCCCCCGTAGCGGCGTTGCACGCGGTCACCCAGGCCGGTCAACAGTTCGTAGGCAATGGTTCCAGCTGCAACTGCCTGACGGTCGAGCGAAACCAGGCCCCCGAACACGGTAGCCACGTCGCCCAGGTGGAGCGAGCCGGGCGCGGCTACCATGGTCATGTCCATCGTCACTCGCCCCACGATAGGGACGATCCGGCCGTCTATCTCCACAGTGCCCCGGCCGCTCAGCGAGCGCGGGAGACCGTCGGCGTATCCCAGTGCCAGCGTTGCCACCGTGACCGGCTGGGGTGCGGTCCAGGCAGCGTCGTAGCTCACCGTGTCACCCGCATCGACCCGGCGCACCGCCACCACTCGTGCCCGCAACTTCACCACCACCTCGGGGACATGGCCGGGGACCGCACCACCGTAGAGAAAGATGCCCGGGCGGACCAGATCACCGGCAAACCGCGTCCCCTGCATCGCCGCGGCGCTGTTGGCGGCATGGACCAGACTCGGCCGTTGCGGGAGTCGGCCCAACACCGCTTCGAACCTGCTCCACTGGCGGCCGCACGCGTCCGGGTCGTGCCCGGAATGGAAGTGGGTGAAGACCCCCTCGAAGGAAGGCCGTTTCGCCACGTTCCCCAACCGCTCGAGCGCCTCGGCGTCATCCCAGCGGAACCCGGACCGCCCCATTCCCGTGTCGATTTCCACGTGAAAGGGCTGGTCGGTTCCGCTGGTCCAGGCCTCTAGGCCATCCACATCAGCGATGACCGGCCGCAGGCCGTGGGCCCGGCATGGGTCGACCTCGTCCCGCTGCATGGGGGTGAAGATCACAATCGGCCGGCGAATGCCGGCCGAGCGGAGGGTGGCGCCTTCTTCCACCGTGGCAACTCCGTAGCCCCAGGGGTCGAGCGGCTCGAGCGCCTCGACCACCGGGACGGCCCCGAGGCCGTACCCGTCAGCCTTGACCATTGGCAGCAACCGGGCCCCTGAAACGGCGGCCACGGTCCGCGCATTGGCGGCCAGTGCGGCCAGATCGATGTCGGCCCAAGCCCGGTCTGCAGGCGGAGTTGACGTGCTCACGAGACGGCGCGTATGATACCGGAGGAGGAGACTAAATGCAAACAGATTCAGCGCTTGGACGCGCTGTGGCAGTGGTCCGGGACCTGCGCGAGCGCTGCCCCTGGGACCGGGCCCAGACCAGGGACACCCTGCGCCCGTACCTGGTCGAGGAGACCCTCGAACTCGATGATGCCCTCGGCGGGGGCGACCCCGCCGCCATCCGGGAAGAGCTGGCCGACCTGCTGCTCAACATCGCTTTCCAGTTGGTCATCGCCGAGGACCTGGGTGAGTTCACCGCCGACGACGTGGCCACTACGCTGGAACAGAAGATGTACCGGCGCCATCCCCATCTCTTCGACCTGGGCCCTCCGGAATCGTGGGAGAAATCCAAAGCCAAGGAGCAGACCGGAGGTATGCTTGCCGGGCTGCCGCCGACGCTGTCCCCGCTTCTCATGGCGCAACGACTCCAGGAGCGGGCGGCGGCCATCGGGTTCGACTGGCCCGATGCCGAGGGTCCCCTGGAAAAGGTCCGGGAAGAAACCAGTGAGGTGGCAGCCGAACTGGAGGGGGGCTCACGGCAGCAAGCCCTCACGGCGGAAGTCGGCGACCTCCTGTTCGCGGTCGTCAACTTGGCGCGCAAGGCGGGAGTGCCACCGACGACCGCTCTCGATCACGCCAACCGCAAGTTCCGGCGCCGGTTCGAGGCCGTGGAAACGATGGCGCAAACCAGGGGGCTCGACCTGCACGATGCCAGCCTCGACCAACTCGATGCCATTTGGGACGAGGTCAAAGAGCGGGAAAAGGCTGGCGAACCACCCTACGGGTAGAGCCGGTGGATCTGCCGGGGGAAGGCGATCGACTCCCTGATATGGGGCATCCCGCAGATCCATGCCACGAAACGCTCGATCCCCAGGCCGAAGCCGGCATGCACGAAGGTCCCGTAACGGCGCAGGTCGAGGTACCAGCCGTAGGACTCGGGGTCGAGGCCCTGGGCCTTGATACGCGCGAGAAGTGTGTCGTAGTCGTCCTCGCGCTGGGATCCGCCGATGATCTCGCCATACCCCTCGGGCGCCAGCATGTCGTTGCACAGCACCGTGCGGGGATCATCGGGGTTGACCTTCATGTAGAAGGCCTTGATGCCCTTGGGGTAGTTGTAGACCATCACCGGGCGGTCATACTGCTGGGCCAGCAGGGTTTCGTCGTCGCCACCGAGATCGCGGCCCCATTCGATGTCGGACCCCAGGCCTCGGAGCTGGTCGACGGCCTCGGTGTACGACACCCGGGGAAACGGCAGGTCGATGGCCCTCAGCGGCTCGAGGTCGCGTTCGAGTTGGTCGAGTTGTTCCCGGCATCGTTCCAGCACTCGTTTGACGACGGCGGTGACCATCTCCTCCTGCAGCCGCATGTTGTCGTCGGAGTCGTTGAACGCCACCTCGGGCTCGAGCATCCAGAATTCGGTCAAGTGCCTGCGGGTCTTGGATTTCTCCGCCCGGAACGTAGGCCCGAAGCAATAGATTTTACCGAGCGCCGCGGCGGCGGCTTCACCATAGAGTTGTCCCGTCTGAGCCAGATACGCCTGGCCCAGATCGAAGTACTCGGTGGCAAACAGATTGCCGGCTTCCTCGCCGATGGCGCCGGTCAGGATGGGCGTGTCCACCAGCACGAAGTCGTGGTCGTAAAAGAAGTCCCGCAACGCTTGGATCACCTCGTGGCGCACCTTGGCGATGGCGACCTGACGCCGATTTCTGAGCCACAGGTGTCTATTTTGGAAGAGGAAAGTCGTCCCATGTTCTTTAGGGGTGAGGGGGTAGTCATCGCTGGTCCCCAGGACGGTCAGGTCGGTCGCCGTCAGCTCGTAGCCGCCGGGGGCACGATCGTCCGGCCTGACAACCCCGGTGACCTCCACCGAGGTCTCCTGGGTCAGGGACTGGAACCGCTGCCAGACCTCTTCGGGTATGTCCTTCTTGAGGAAAACGGCCTGGACCTCACCGGATCCGTCCCGCTGAACCAGGAAGGCAATCTTGCCGCTCGACCGGGTAGTGACGACCCAGCCACGGACTACGACCGTTTGCTGCGAATGGGAGCCCAGATCTTTGATGCGAACGACTGTCATCGGTAGCCTATGCTAAGACGGGTATTACCAGCAGGCGCGTGGAGTGTAGCGGCCCTCGCGAGCCTCGTCAACGCGGGCTGCTTCGCCACCCGCGTCCCCCCCCCGCCGGTACCGGAACAGGAGGGCTCCCTGCCACTGGAATTGGCGTGGGAGGACAAGTTCGGCAGTGGCTTCAGCGGCAGCATGGTGGTGACCGATTCTGTCATCTACGCGGGGGCGCTCGACCGGAGGGTCTACGCAATCGAGACCGCCACGGGGAGAAAGTTGTGGAACAAACGGCTGCCCGGAGCCCTGGTCGGTGGCGTGGCCCACGCGGGTGACACCCTGTTTATTGGCTCGGACCGGCCGGGAGGCAGCATCCGGGCGGTGAGCAGCGCCGACGGGAAGGAAATCTGGCAAGAACGAACCGACCGAATTTCCGTGCCGCTGCTGGTAACGGACGGGAAAGTCGTTGCCCATAGCAACCTCGGGATCTTGTTCGCCCTCAGAACGTGGGATGGTGCGTTCGAGTGGCAGCGAAACCTCGGCGTAGCCCTGGCGGCACCGGTCCTCGGGGAGGATGGCAACCTGGTGGCCACCACGCTCGACACCATCTACCGCATCTCACTGGAAGACGGACGAGTGGTACAGCGGATGAGCGCTCCCGGATCGATAACCTCGAATTGGGCCGAAACGGGCACTTATCTGATAGCCGGTACCACGTCGGGGACCGTCTTCAAGATGGACCGGCGCGACCTGAACATCGTATGGCAGGTACCCGTCGAGTCCGAGGTCCTCGTCTCCCCGGTCGTGAGCGGCGACACGGTGTTCGTGGTAACGCGTCCGGGAAACGTGTACCGCATCGACCCCGATCCCGCGCCGGAGGCCACCCTGATAGCCGAACTCGAGTGGCCGGTCACCGCCCCGCTGTCGCGCTTCGACCGGTGGTTGCTCCTTGGTGGCGCTGATGGCGTCATCCGGGCCCTGGAAATCGACGGCACCGAAGCCTGGCAGCTGGCGTTGTGGCGCCCCATCGCCGTGGCCCCCATCATCATGCCGGACGGTTTCCTCGCCTTTGGGGGAATTGGGGACATCCACCGGCTGGTCAGTCAGTGACGAGGGTTGTCCTGTTGCTCCTGCTGCTTCTGGGCTTGCCGGGGCAACTTGGCGCCCAGGAAATCTCCCCCTGGATCAAGTACGGCAAGTGGGGCCTGCTGGTGGTGACGGTCGGTTTCAATCTGGCATCTTCGGAAGCCAACGAGCGGGCCAACCAGTCGTTCGACGACCTTACGAACCGGTGCCTCAGCGATCCCCAGCTGTGTACCGTGGACGACTCGGGCATCTACCACGACCCGATAAGCGAGGAGCTGTTCCAGCGGACCTCGCGGCTGGACACGTCATCACGCCGGTTCCTGATCGCCGGCCAGGCGGCGCTCTTGGGCGCCGCGGCCATGTTCATCTACGAATTCACCCGCCCGCCCGGTGTCCCAGACGACAACATCCCCTTCGCTCCCCTGGTGCAGGACATGGGTGACGCGGTGGGAGTGGGGATCGAAATCAATTTCTGAGCTAGCCGACGCGGAACAGCTCGGCCGCCCGCGGGTATCGGCGCACCGCCCGCTCCCGAAGACCCTGATGCCGGGCCGCAGTGAGTCCGGGATCTTTTTCGATCAGACCGCGCGCTTCCTGCCGGGCCCGCTCCAACAACTCGGCATCCTCGGGCAACTTCGCATGGCGCAGGACGAATCCTCCCGATTGGCGAGCGCCGATCAAGTCGCCCATTCCCCGCTCGGCCAGATCCAGTTCCGCGATCCGGAATCCGTCGGTGGTCCGCGCAAAGCTCTCCAGCCTGGGCGGCACAGTACCGTCTACCATGAGGACGCACACGCTATCATCACCACCACGTCCGATCCGTCCGCGCAGTTGATGCAACTGGGCCAGCCCGAACCGTTCGGGGTGGTGAATCACCATGATGGTGGCGTTGGCGACGTCGATGCCCACTTCGATGACCGTCGTCGCCACCAGAACGTCGATCTCCCCGGCACGAAATCGGCGCATGATGGTGTCCCGCTCCTCCGCCTTCAGGCGCCCGTGGACCAACCCGATCGTCAGTTCGGTCAGTTCGGCGCGGAGAGTCTCGGCCATGGTGGTCGCGGCCCGCAGGTCGACCCGTTCCGATTCCTCGATCACCGGGAGAACGACATAGGCCTGCTCCCCCCGTCCGCACCGCTCGCGCAATAACGCCACGACGGACTGGCGCCGGCGACCGGCACGGATGTCGGTGCGGACGTCTCCCCGGCCGGGGGGACGTTCACGGAGTACGGACATGTCGAGGTCACCATACATCGTCAGCGCCAGCGACCGGGGAATGGGAGTCGCCGACAACAACAGCACGTCGGGCGTTGTGCCCTTGCCAATCAGCGCCGCCCGTTGCTCCACCCCGAAGCGGTGCTGTTCGTCGATCACCACCAAGCCCAATCGTCGAAACGAGACGCTCTCCTGCATCAGCGCGTGCGTCCCCACCACCACCCGCGAACGCCCCTCGGACAGCCGTCGCCGCGTGGCGCTTTTTTCGGAGGCGGTCAACCGGCCGATCAGCAGATCGGGCGCTATTCCCAGCGGTCGCAACAACGCCTGCAGCGTGGCCACGTGTTGTTCGGCCAACAGCTCGGTCGGCGCCATGAGGGCGGCCTGATAGTCGTTCTCGACCGCCAGCAACATGGCGAACAGCGCCACCACCGTCTTCCCGGTTCCTACGTCACCCATCAACAGCCGGTGCATCCGCTCAGGCGCGGTCATGTCGCCGGTGATTTCTCGTACGGCACGCACCTGATCGTGGGTGAGGGTGAACGGCAGACCCTCCTTCAGCTTGGTCGTGAGGTCGCGGCGGATCTCGAACGACACCCCGGCGCGCTGCCGCTTGGCCAGGGTGCGCGCGCGAACCAGCATCAACTGCAGATCGAAGAGTTCGTCGAAGGCCAACCGCCGCCGACCAGCTTCCGCCTCGAGGAGCGAACCAGGCTGATGGACCGCCCGCAGTGCCTGTTGCACTCCGGGGAGTGCCAACTCCGAGCGGAGCGCCTCGGGCATGGCGTCGACCTGCAAGGCGATCAATTCGTCCAGATGGCGCTGGATGAGTCCCCGGATCTGTTTGTGACTCAACCCCTCGGTGGCGGGGTAGACCGGGAGCACGGTTCCGATCACAGGGCCGGTTTCCGCGTCCTCGCCGTTGCCCTCCGCCAGGACGATGAACTCGCGGGGCGACAACTGCCGGCCGTGATAGAACCTGACGGTGCCGGCCACCAGCAGCGTTTGACCCGGGCGAATGCTCCGTTCGAGGAACGGCTGCCCCGGCCAGGCACACTCCAGCAGACCCGACGCGTCGCGTAGCACGGCGCGGAAGATCTTGAGGCCCCGCCGTGTCGGTTGGATGCCGGTATCCACCACCTGACCGACACAGGCCACTTCATCCCCAACGCGGGCCTTGGCCAACGGCGTCACCTGCGAGGCGTCTATGTACCGGTGAGGGAGGTGCCACAGAAGGTCTTGCGCGGTAAACACGCCGAGCCGGGCGAAGGCTTCAGCCCGGCGGGTACCGATGCCCTTCAGGAACTGGATCTTGGTGTCTGCTCGCAGGGCACCCATCGATCAGGTCGCCGTGTCAGCCATCGTCGGTGAGGAGGTAGCCGGCATAGGTCGCCGGGTCGAACGGTTCGAGATCTTCCAACCGCTCGCCCAGTCCGATGAAACGGATGGGGAGGTCGAGTTCCCGCCGCAGAGCCACCACTGCGCCACCGCGCGCGCTGCCGTCGAGCTTGGTCACGATGATGCCCGTCGGTGCTACGACCTCAGAGAATCGCCGCCCCTGCTGGACTGCGTTCTGCCCGACGGTACCGTCGAGCACCAGGAGGGTTTCGTGTGGCGCACCCGGGATCCTGCGACCCACCACCCGGTGCACTTTCCGCAACTCGTCCATCAGGCCGTCCTGGGTGTGCAACCGCCCCGCCGTGTCGATCAGCACCGTGTCGATGTCCCGTGCCGTAGCCGCATCAATGGCATCGAAGGCTACCGCTGCGGGATCGCCGCCGGCGATCCCGCTCACGCACGGCACGCCCAACCGTTCGGCCCAGATCTCCAGTTGGGCGACGGCCCCAGCGCGGTAAGTGTCGGCCGCCACAAGGAGCACCGAACGGCCCTCGCGCTGGAGCCGGTGCGCCAGTTTGGCGATGGTCGTGGTCTTCCCCACCCCGTTGACCCCGACTACCAGAATGACCGTGGGTCCGGCTTCGGCCCGGCGGAGATCGCCGGGCGTATCTCCGTTGGCCAGCAGGGACCGCAGCCGGTCGTCGAGGGCTCGATGGAGGTCATCGGTCGTCTTGAGTGTCCCGCGGCGCACGTCCGCCTCAAGACCTTCGACCAGGTCCATGGTGGCGGGCACGCCGAAGTCCGCCTCGATCAACAACCGTTCCAGGGCCTCGAGGTCCTCGGCCCGAAGCCCACGAACCAACGCACCGACATCGGTCAATGCCAGCCGCTTGATGCGTCCCCACAAGCCCATCTTCTGTGCGTTGAGTCTCGTCCCTGCCATAGCCCTTCTGCGTTACCGCAGTCCCAGGTGCCGCCGTGCCAGCCACTCGGCGGCCAGGGCCAGCACGACCAACCCGAACAGCCACAACACCTCACGCGCGGACGTCCGCGTCGTGGACACGACTGCCGCCGGCGTTCGCCGCTGTAAGGTAACCGTGCGCGGAAGCCATTCGTCGGAGTACGGCTCGACCGCCACCACTCCGCCGGCGCCATCAGGCGTCAGGTAGCGGTAGCGGCCTACGGGGAGCCACACCCGGGCACGCCCTGTCCCATCGAACGACAGGGTGTCGTCCACCACCGTCTGCCCACCGTCGAACCTGATGGGGACGTCGGCCGCATCGCCCGGGCCCATCCAGCGGAACATGAGGGGGCGCGCGTTGTGGACGATGGCTGCCACGGGAACCGCCACACCGGCGAGCGAGTCTGCCCCACCCAAGAGCCAGGAGGTCGTCGCCGCCACCCAAGAGCGATAGCCCTGTTCGCTGCTCCCCCCGGAGAACGCCCAGCGCCAAAACCCGTCCGCCGCCACCACAACGTACCGGAGCCGCCCCCCGCCACTCGCCCGCTCCCCCCGCTCGCCCCCGATGATGACCGGCCGGAGGGCACCGCGCCGCCCTTCCTGAGCCAACAGCCCCACCCATTCATCGTCCCTGACCTCGACCGGGGTGATGTGGGCCGCGGGAGGAAAGGAATCGACTGCGATACCGACAAAGGCCTGACCCAGGGGAGAGACGGATCCCGGCGTCAGGTACCAGTCCCCCTCCAGTTGCAGCGCGCCGTTCTCCCCGCTGGGCCAGCGCCACAGTCCCCGCGCCCGCGAACCGGTTGCCAACGTTCCCGGCCGCCCTTTGAGAATCAGCAGATCGGCGCCGCGTGCCGCACGCCTCACCGTGGACTCGTTGACGGGTTCGAGATCGGCCATCGACCGCCATTGGTCGTTGGCCAACTTGACGTACCCGCGCACCGGAAGGTCGGCCACGTCGATGAGGGTCCGGTAAAGAAACCGGCTGTCCCAGTCTCCGGGATCGGCGACCAGCACGACACCCGGCGTGGCCACTACCGTGATGTGGTGCCAGCGAGTACTCGACAGCGAATCGAGTCCCGCACCGGCTACCCGTACAGTCAGCACCTGCTCCCCAGCGGCTAGGCGGCGCGTCGTTCCCGCTACCCGGAATGTCGTCCGACCCATGGCCGCCACCGGCACGCGCACCCGAGCCACCAGCCGGTCGCCGGCGTGAACCGTCACCGTGGCGGAGTCCTGCGTCCAGCGGCCGAACGTGCGTATCTCTCCCTCGAGTACCAAAGTGTCGCCCGCGGTCAGCCGGGCCGGCCCCCGAATCTGAGTCACAACGACGGCCGGTGTGTCGACCCGCGGACGGAGGTCGACGGCAACCCCAGCCAGGAGCTCCTCGGTGAGTTCGGCGCCGTCGTCCAATTCGCCATCGGTGATGACCTGCACCGACCGGCCGGAGACCACGGCGGCCAGCAATCGATCGCGGATGCGGGACCGTCCACGGGGCAGTGAGTCCACGGCGGCCCGCTCGTCACCGAAAAACACCACGTCGCCGGCCACGGCGGCCGAGTCTCTGATGCGACGGAATGCCGCCGTGTCGGACCGCATGCTCAGGGAGCCGTCGATGAGGATCAGGGGTACCCGATCGCTGCCGGGCGTGGGGCAACTCACATTGAAGAGCAGCAGGCCCAATCCGGCCCAGGCCACGCTGCGGGCCGCCACGGGGAGGAGCGCCCGGCGTCCGAGCCGTTCGAAGACCAGGTAGGTTGTGGCGGAGAGAATGATCGCGCCAAGAATGATGGCCAGCGTCATGAGACCAACGAATGTCGGATGGGGCTACTCGCCGCCCTGGGCGAACGATTGCTCTGGGGGATACAGACGCTGCTCGAGCTGTTGCCGGCGGACATCGAACGCCGCCCGTTCGCCCTCGCTGATGGGATCGCCGTTACCGAAGTCGACCGCAAGAGGATTCCGCGGCCGGCCGTGTTCCCGAAACTCGTAGTGCAGGTGAGGAGCATTGGCCAAACCGGTCATGCCGACGTAGCCGATTGTCTGTCCCTGGATCACTCTGCTCCCCTTGCGGACCCCCTTGGCAAATCCGTTCAGGTGGGCGTACCGGGTGATGATGCCGTTCTTGTGCCGTATTTCCACCAACCGGCCATAGCCGCCGGCCAGTCCCGCCCGCAGAACCACGCCGTCGGCCGTTGCCATGACTGGCGTCCCCCGGTCGGCGGCGTAGTCGATCCCCACGTGCTTCCGGGTTACCCCCAGCACCGGGTGGAGCCGGGCCGAGCTGAAGCGGGACGAAATTCGCCGGAAGCGGACCGGGTACCGCAGGAAGGCCCGGCGCAGCGACAAGCCTCGGTCGTCGTAGTAGGCGAGTGAATTGTCGGGATGGACGAAACGAAACGCGGGAAGCCGCCGCCCCATGATGGTGAGGTCCGCGGCGAGGACTCGCCCGAAGCGGACCTCGCCCTCGCTCGATACGTCGCGCTCGAGGAGAATCTGAAAATGGTCGCCGGGACGTATGTCTCGGGTGAAATCGACGGTCCAGGCGTAGATCTCGGCCAATTCCCATGCGAGACGCGTGCGCTCGCCGCGTTCGAGGACTGAGTCGGCGACCAGTCCGTCGAGTGCCACGTACAGCGAGTGGTCGATGGCGCCTTCGAGACGCACCACGTCGGGTGACCAGCGAATAGTGTCCACCAGAGCCGTCCATCCATCGGCCGTATGCCGGTAGCGGACGATGCGTGCCGCGTCGGGACGAACGCTGACCTCCACCGGAACGATGCCGGGCAACTCGCGCACGAAGGTGAACACCATACCGGCGCGGAGGCGTCGAGGATCGAGGGCCACTTCGTCATCGAACCGGTCGAGGGCGAGCCCGGCAACCCCTTGTCTATCAAAGAGTTCCGAGATCGTCTCGCCCCAGCGCAGGGTGTCGGACACGGTGTCGAATGCCCGGCTCACTACGATGGGCGGCGCTACCGGCAACGGACGAGGACGCCGCCACACGGTGACTCCGGTGGCGGCGACTAGACCGACGGTGAACAGGAATGCGTGCTGTTTCCTCAATCCATTTGCCGCCGGATAAAGGTGGGGATCTCCATTTCGGGCACTTCAGTACCACTGTCCGACGACGATGCGGCCCGCTGAGTTTCCGGCTTGGCGGGAGGCATTGCCGGATGCGTCACTCGCTGTGGCGACGGAAAACTCAGAATGCCGGCGCTCCGGCTCGCCGCCTCGCCGGTTACCTGCCGGTCGAACCCGGTGGCGATGACGGTCACCCGCACCTCGCCCTCCATGGCGGGATCGCTGGCGGACCCGAAGATGATCTCGGCGTCCTCACCGGCAGCGTCATGGATGATCTCATTGATCTGGGTGGCCTCGCCCAGAGTCAGGTCTTCGCCGCCGGTAATGTTGATCAGCACCCCAGTGGCGCCGGTAATGGACACGTTGTCCAGCAGGGGACTGGCGATGGCCTGCTGGGCCGCTTCGAGTGCCCGGTTCTCGCCCCGGCCGATGCCGGTTCCCATCAGGGCGGCGCCGCCGTTCTGCATGATGGTGCGGACGTCGGCGAAGTCGACGTTGATGATGCCGGTGGAGGTGATGAGCGTGGCGATACCTTGGGTGGCGTGGAGCAGGACTTCGTCGGCCTTCTTGAGCGCGTCCTGGAACGGTATGCCCTTCCCTACCACGGCCAGCAACCGCTCGTTGGGCACCACGATCATGGTGTCCACGTTCTTGCGCATCTCCGCGATACCCATTTCGGCCTGGCGCATCCGCTTGCGACCCTCGAACAGGAACGGCTTGGTCACGATACCCACGGTGAGCGCCCCGATGTCGCGCGCCAACTGGGCCACCATCGGTGCCGCGCCCGTGCCCGTGCCGCCACCCATCCCGCAGGTCACGAACACCAGATCCGAGTTCTGGATGGCGTGCAGGACTTCGTCCTTGTTCTCTTCGATGGCCTGGCGCCCGATCTCGGGCCGGGCACCGGCGCCCAGCCCCCGGGTGAGCTTCTTGCCGATCTGCACCCGGTGGTCGGACTTGGAATGACTCAGGGCCTGCGCGTCGGTGTTGACGGAGATGAATTCGACACCCGCCAAGCGCTCGTCGATCATTCGATTCACCGCGTTGCCGCCGCCGCCACCGACACCGACGACCTTCATGCGGGCAGTCTGCACACTCTGGTCTTCTTCCAACTCGAACATCATAATCAATCCTCTCTGGCCCGAACGATCAGAAAAAATCCTGGAGCCACCGTTTGACCGGTCCCAACAGCTTCTCCACCGCCGGCGACCGGCGACCACCCACTCCGGCAAAGTTGCTCAACGCTACCTCGTAGGCGCCATGCAAGACAAGTCCCGCAGCCACAGTCATCCGCGAGGATTCCACGCTGTCGGCCAACCCCGACAGTTGCTCCCCCGGGCTGCCGATCCGGACCGGCATGGCGAACACCTCCCGCCCCAACTCGACCATACCCGGCGTCAGGGCACCGCCGCCCGTGAGAACCACGCCGGCGGGCAACCGCTCCTGGTACCCGGCACGGGCGATCTCGTTGGCGGCGAATTCTAGAATCTCCTGCAGCCGCGCCTGCATGATGTGGGCGAGCACTCTCCGCTCGGCCGTCCGGGGCCCCTGCCCCGGGGTGCTGGGCAGCTCCAGCACTTCGTCCTCGGCGATTATCGGCTCGAACGCCGCGCCGTACCGCTGCTTGAGGCGTTCGGCGTCAAGCTGGGTAACCTGCAGGCCGTGAACGATGTCGCTGGTTACGTGACCGCCGGCGCACAGCAGCGAACCGGTATGGCGGATCTTCCCCCCCGAGAAGATCGAAACATTGGTGGAGCCACCCCCGAGGTCGATCAGGGCACAGCCGAGATCGCGCTCGTCGAGCGTGAGAACCGCGCGGGACGCCGCCAACGGCTCCAACACGAACTCCCCAACGTGATAGCCCGCCCGCTCGACGCACTTCCCCAGATTCTGCAGCACGCTCGAGAGGACGGTCACCAGGTAGACCTCCGCTTCGAGACGGGAGCCGGTCATGCCGATGGGGTCGCTGATTCCGGCCTGCTGGTCGATGAGGTAGTCGAGCGGAATGGCGTGCAACAACTCGTGATCCCTCCCAAACGAGATGTTTGACGCCACATCGTTCACCCGGGCCACGTCACCGGTTCGGATTTCGTCGCCCGTGACCGAGACCACACCATGGGACGTCCGGCCGGCGACATGCTCCCCGGCCACGCCGGCGTACACCTGCTCGACTTCGACGCCGGCCATGCGCTCGGCATCCTTCATGGCCTTGGCGATGGCGCGCGTGGTCTCTTCGATGTCCCGCACAACGCCGCGGCGCAGACCCGAGTTGCTGGCCATCCCCACACCCAGAATGCGGGCGTAACTGTCGCGGGCATCACCCGCCGCGTCGGCGATGACGGCAACGACCTTGGTCGATCCGAGGTCTAGGCCGGCAACGAGACGGGGCGGCGATGAGGTCACGTGGGCCTCTGGCGAACGACAACCTGATCGGCGAACCGGCCGTCGAGTTCTACGAACGGCTTGCTGCGCCGTATCAGATCGCGCTCCACGGCCACGACGGCGCGGATAGCCGATGACGAAGATCCTGGGCTGAGCCACAGTCGTTTGCGATTGAATGTGAGCAAGACGTCGTCCTCTACCCGTCGTGCGGTGGAAATACGACCGTACAACCCCGGCGCCACCATCCGAATCCGGGCCAACAGTTGGGCCGTCTCCGGATCAGCAACCAGCATCACCGGGAGATCAGGCGCCGATCGGCTGGGATCGTACGGCAACACCACGCCATCGGCGTCGATGAGCGCCATCCTGTCAGATCCTGGACTAAGGGCCACCGGCGTCGTTTCCACTATTATCAACCGGAGTGTGCCTGGGAGACGCCGGTCCACCCTAGCGCTCCTGACCCCGGCCACACCCAGGATCCCATCCCGATTCTCATTCCAGTCGTCGAACAGGTTCGCCGAATCCGCGGCAGCAAACGCTTCGAGAATGTCATCCGCCGGAAGATAGCGAACACCCACGACCTCTATCCGCCTGAGCCGGAAGAAATCGACCTGGCGCAACACCCACGGGGCCAGCAGCCACAGACCCAGTACGCCGGCCACCCCGCCGAGCAACCACCAGGTTCGACTCAGGCGGACCGCAGCCACTCGACCAACGCCCGCCCGACGTGGGTGACGTTACCCGCGCCCAATGTGAACAGGGCATCCCCTGGCTTCAAAAGCTGGCTCAGCTGCTCCTGCAGCGCCTCACCGTCCGGCTGATACCATGTCTCCACTCCACCGGCCCGGGCCGCGTCGGCCACACCCTCTCCCGTGACGCCAGGAATCGGCTCCTCCCGGGCGGCGTACACGTCGGTTACCACCACCAGATCGGCCTGTGCCAAGGCCCGCCCCATGGCCGCACCTTCCCGCTCCGTTCGGGAATAGAGATGCGGCTGAAACACCACCACCAGGCGCCGGTCGGGAAATACCTGTCTCGCCGCGCCGAGCACCGCCCGAATCTCCGAGGGGTGATGGGCGTAATCGTCGACGAACTCGATACCCTTGGCCTCACCCAGCCGCTCGAACCGGCGGCCAACGCCGGTGAACGCCTCGAGACCCTCGATCGCCGGCGCCAGAAGAACGCCCATCCTCCAGACCACCGCGATCGCCGCCGCCGCATTGAGCACATTGTAGAGGCCTGGGACCCGAAGCCGCACCTCGATCTCCTCGCCGTCGGGCAGCGACACGGCACACAACGTGTGATCGGGTGCCTGGGCCACATCGGTCACCTTGATGTCGCCGGCGCCCACGCCGAAGGTCACAATTTGGTTTACTACACCAGCACTAACACGTTGTACCGCATCATCTTTCGCTGGAACAACGACGATGTCCGCACACCTGAGAAACGAGGTGAAGGCGGCCTCCATCGCGGCCACCGAACCGTAGGATTCCAGGTGCTCGGGCTCCACGTTGGTGACCACAGCCAACCACGGGTTCAGCTCCAGGAACGCCCCGTCGAACTCATCCGCCTCGACCACGAACAGATCCTCGCCCCCGACCCAGGCGTTGCCACCCCACTGGGCGACTCGGCCCCCGGCGATACCGGTCGGCGCCAGCCCCGCCGCGGTCAGCATCTGGCACGTCATCACGGTCGTGGTCGTCTTGCCGTGGGTGCCCGCGATCCCGATCACCCGGCCGGGCGCCACCAACTCCGCCAGCGCCCGTTTACGTGGCACCACGTTGATTCCGGCCTTGCGGGCATACTGCAACTCGGCATTGGACTCGGGAACCGCCGCCGACACAATGACGGCACGCGCTCCCTCCAGATGCGACACGTCGTGGCCTGCCACCACATCGACCCCAACCGCCGCCAGGTCCGGAGCCCCGGATGGATCGAGATCGCATCCGCTCACGGACACACCCCGACTCCGGGCCACCAGCGCCAGGGCACTCATCCCGGCTCCAGCCACCCCCATGAAGTGCACGTGCCTGGCGTCCGAGGGGTCGAACAGGTCCATGTTTTCAAACTGTGGAGATGCGCTAATGTAATATGAATTCAGGAGTTGTGAAAGCCTGAGGTCACCCGAGCAACGCTAAAACGTGCCGGGCGATGTCTGAACTGGCATGAGGCCTACCCCGTTGGTTGGCGGCTACGGACATTTCGATACGAACCTCTGCATCGTTGACCAGGGACATCAGTCTGCTGCCGAATCGGTCCGCCGTCAGTTCCCTCTGGGGAAGGAACCAGGCTGCTCCGGCTCGTGCCATCGCCTCCGCGTTCCGCGTCTGGTGATCGCCCGCGGCACTGGGCAACGGCACTAGAATACTGGGCAGCCCCCAGGCGCAGAGTTCGGCCACGGTGACCGCGCCAGCCCGCGACACCACTACATTGGCCACCGAATAGGCCTCAGCCAGCGGGTCCAGGAAATCGAACACCTGGACCCTGGGCGGACGGTGCCGGGCCGCGAATTGCCGGTACGTCCCCCGCCCCGTAACCCAAAGCAGATTCATGCCTTGGCCACCGCCACCGTCGAGCCATTCGGCCACCGTCCGGTTGATGGCCAAGGCCCCCTGGCTCCCGCCCGTGACCAGCACGGTCGGGGTGGCGCCATCGATGCCGAATCGTACCCTGGCGGCGTCCCGGATGGTGAAATCCGGCGGCGAGACCGGGTTACCGGTGTCGAACACCATCGTCTCGGGGCCCAGCCGCAGATAGGCCCTCGCCTCGGGCAATCCCAGGTAAATGTGTCGTGCCTGACGGCTGAACCAGCGCGTGGTCATGCCGGGGATCGCATTCTGCTCCTGGAGCGCCGTAGGCACCCCACAGCGGCCGGCGTACCACACCACGGGTGCGGAGGCATATCCGCCGGTCCCCAGAACCGCCACCGGGCGTTCCCGCTCGAACAACGCGCCCAACTGGCGCCACAGCTGGATGGCGGTAACCGGCCAGCGGGCATTGCGCCACCACTGGCGGCGGTACAGCGGCTCGCTCGGGAGGAGGAAGTGACGGAATTCCTTGGTGGGGAGGATATCCCGTTCGACACCTCTGCGAGCTCCAATCAGCACCGGTTCGACACTGGGATCGAGCTGCCGTACCGCCGCCGCCAAGGCCAGGGCCGGCATGAGATGCCCACCAGTTCCACCCCCGGCGACAAACAACACGCGACTCACGACCGGCTCACGCGCGGGCCTTCCGGCGTTGCCTGCCGATGTTGACCACGATGCCGGTAGCCGCGAGGGTGATGACGAGGCTGGTCCGCCCGTAGGACATGAACGGGAGAGGGAGCCCGGTGGTCGGCAGCACTGCCAGGGTCACCCCCATGTGGAGCACGGCGGTGATGCCGACGGCCGCGGTGAGTCCTGCCGCCAGCAGGGTGCCGAACTTGTCCTTGGCGGTCCGGGCAATGCGAAAGCCGAGCCACAGGTAGGTGCCATACAGTCCGACGACGACCACGATCCCGAGGAAGCCCCACTCCTCCCCGATCGAGCTGAACAGGAAATCGGAATAGGCGAACGGGAGGTAGCCGAGTTTCTGGTGTCCTTGTCCGAAACCGACGCCGAAGATCCCGCCCGATCCGAGCCCCATGAGGGACTGCTTGACCTGGTACATGGCCCCGGCCGATGCCTGCTCCGGATTGAGGAAGGTCAGTGCCCGGGCCAGGCGGTAGTCGGCGCTGCCGATCTGCTGGATCAGCACCAACACCCCGGCCACACCGAGGAGAACGAAGTGGCCGATCTTGGCGCCGGCGGCAAACAGGACGATCCCGCCCAGCAGTGCCACTATCGCGGCCATGGACAGGTTCGGTTCGAACAGAATGAGTGCCGACACCAGGCCGATGACCACCAGAAACGGCATGACCCCCTTCTTGAACTTCCGGACCTGGTCGCCCTTCTTGACCGCGAGCATGGCACACCAGACCACCACGCTCAGCTTGGCGACCTCGGACGGCTGGAAGTTGATGGGCCCTATGTCCACCCACCGGCGGGCGCCGTTGATCACCGGCGCGATCGAGTAGGTGAACGGCAGGAGCGGGATGACCAGCGCGCCGACGGTCAGCGCCAACAACGGCCAGGCGAATCGCTGCCACAGGTGATAATCAACCCGGGCTACGATGCTGAGAAGCAGGCCACCCACGAGCGCGCCGGTAAGCTGCCGGGCCGCAAACCCGACACCGGTTTCGCCGGGAGCGATGAAGCTCGACGCACTGTAGGTGTTGGCTATGCCAAAGGCTACCAGGATGGCGGTAACGGTCAGCAGCAGGCGGGTTTCCCAGCGCAGGTCGCTATCGGCAATCTGCCGTTTGATGGTCACAGCCGGCCGACCGCTTCCCGGAAGGTGGCGCCGCGTTCTTCGTAGTTGGCAAACATGTCGAAGCTGGAACAGGCGGGAGACAGGAGCACCGCATCACCTTCCCGCGCCAAATGGCGCGCGCGCGTCAACACGTCTTCGAAGCGGCTCTCCCGGTAAACCGGAACCGTGCCGGTCAGGTCACGGACGATGATCGGCGCCGCCTCTCCGTAGGCGACGACGGCGCGGCAGTGTTGCAGCGTTGGCGCCAGGCTGGTGTAAGGCGCGCCCTTGTGTCTCCCGCCAAGCAGGAGCACGAATGGAGCATCGAGAGCGGCGGTCGCCATGGCGGTCGATACCACGTTGGTGGCCTTGGAGTCGTTGATCCACACCACGCCGTCCACGGTGGCTACCGGTTCCAAGCGGTGGGGCAACGGGTCGAAACTCGCCAGTCCCCGGTCAATACCCTCCAGAGAAACCCCCACGGCGTAAACCGTCAGGACGGACGCCAGGGCGTTGGCCACGTTGTGGGAACCCAGAAGATGGAGATCGCCCCGGGAGGCCACCACGGTGTCGCCCACCATCAACTGACGGGTGGCGGCGTCGTACCACCCGTCCGCCCGCTCCGTCAGGCTGAAGCGAAGGTGCGTCCCAGGTACCGCGGCCGCGATCCTTTGGACCTCCGGGTCGTCGGCGTTGGTGACCCAGATCGAAGCGGGCGTAGCGTTCCTGAACAGATTGGCCTTGTCGCCGTAGTATGCCTCCAGCGAGCCATACCGATCCAGATGGTCGGGCGTAAGGTTGAGGAGCACGCCTACCGTGGGAACAACGTGCGGCGCATCATGAAGCTGAAACGACGACAGTTCGACCACTACCCACGGGGGGGCGGCATCATCCATCGCCACTTCACTGAGGGCGAGCCCGATGTTTCCCGCGGCCACCGACGGGCGCCCGGCGGCGGCGAGCAGGTGGGCCACGAGTGCCGTGGTGGTGGTCTTGCCGTTGGTGCCGGTAACCCCGAGCACCTTCGTACCATCGGCCAGCGCTCGGGCGGCGACGTCGACCTCGGCGAACACCGGAGTGCCAGCCTTCTTGGCCGCCAGTATGGCCGCCGCGGTCGGGGGGACGCCTGGTGAAACCACGACGGCGGTCGCCGCGGCTATGCGGATCAGATCGTGCGACCCCAATTCGACCACCACTCCGATGGCCTCCAGCTCTTGTATCGCTGCCGCGTCGGACGGCGACGCCTTGTCCGAGGCGTACACCGCCACACCGCCGCGCCGAAGCAGCCGGCTGACGGCGATGCCGCTCCGGCCCAACCCGATGACGGCGACTTCGCGCCCGGGTTTCCGCCACTCGGCAAACACTAGCGCACCTTCAGCGTGGCCAGGGCCACCAGGGCACAGAACACCCCAACGATGTAGAAACGGGTGACGACCGTGGTCTCGCGCCAGCCCAGCTTTTCGAAGTGATGGTGCAGCGGCGCCATGCGAAACACCCGGTGGGCGTTGGCGTACTCGCGGCCGCGAGTGCGCTTGAACCACTTGTAGACCCCGGACTGCACCAGGACCGAGACCGCTTCCGCGGCGAACACGCCGCCGATCAGGAGCAACAGGAACTCCGCCTTGAGCAGGATGGCCACCGTGCCCAAGGCGCCACCGATCGCCAGGCTACCGGTGTCGCCCATGAACACGCCGGCTGGATGGGCGTTGAACCAGAGGAATCCCAGGCTCGCGCCCAGAAGCGCGGCACAGAACACCGCCAGTTCCCCGGCCCCGCTGAGGTAGAACACGTTGAGATATTCGGTGACATCCACCCGGCCATAGACGTAGGCGAACACGCCGAACGCGCCGGCGGCGATGGCCGTCAACCCCACGGCCAGCCCGTCGAGCCCGTCGGTCAGATTGACGGCGTTGGTCGTTCCGGTGATCACGAACGTCACGAACAGGACGAACGTGACCGGGGTGAATACTACGACGACATACTTGAACAGCGGCACGGTCGTGGCGCTCGCCGGAATGAGATCGGGAGACACCACTGGATAGACCAGCAACATGATCCCGAGCAGGAGTCCGAAACTCGACTGCCCCAGCAATTTCCACTTGGCCACCAACCCTCGCGACTTGCCTTGGACCACCTTCAGGTAGTCGTCCAGGAACCCGATCGCCCCCATCCACAGCGTGGCCAACATCGCCACCAGGACGAACCGGTTGCTCACTTGAGCCCACAACAGCGTCGGCGCCAGGGTGGCCACGATGATGATGATGCCCCCCATGGTGGGGGTACCGCGCTTCTCCTGGTGAGTCGCCGGCCCGTCGGCCCGGATGACCTGCCCGATCTTGCGAGACCGCAGTTGCCTGATGACGACGGGAGCAACCAGAAAGGCGAGCAGCCACGCCGTAACCATCGCTCCCCCGGCCCGGAAGCTGATGTAGTTGAAGAGATTGAATACTATGTGCGTGGAGCTGAGCGGGGCCAGCCAATGATAGAACATGGGGTCTCAGCCGTCGGGGGATCGATCGTGGTCCAGCAGGTACGGAAGTATACCTTCGAGCGCAACCCCGCGGGATGCCTTGAGCACTACCAGATCGCCCGCCTCCAGTCGCGGCGCGAGCGCCGCCCCCAAGCCGGCGACGTCGGCGGCGCTGATCAGGGAATCGCCCAGTTGCTCGCGATAGGCCTCCAGTGCGGGAACGAAAGCACCCACCGCGGCGAGGAGATCCGGCTTGGAGCGCACCAGTTCGGCTGCGATAGCGTCATGATACTCGATCGCCGAGGCCCCGAGTTCCCGCATCGTGCCAACGACCCAGACCAGCCGGTGTCCCTGGCGAAGACGTTCCGCCGTGGCGATCACGGCGCGGAACGATTCAGGATTGGCATTATAGCAATCGTCCATGATGGTCAGACCGGCCTGGCGGCGAACGTCACCGCGCCCGCCGGGAAAGCGGACATCTTCCAGCGCAGCAGCAGCGCTCAGCGGCTCGAGCCCCAACTCCCTGACGACAGCCCACGCCAGCATGGCGTTGGCCGCCAGGTGCTTCCCTGGCCCGGAGATCCGAAAGCTCAGACCGTCGATCCGTACCACCGGGTGTCCGTCGGCGCCGAGCTCGATCGATTCGGGAACGACGTCGGTGTCGGCCAGGCCGGCGGTCACCACGCGCCCCGCCAAGGCCTTGGCTCCGGTTGCCAGTGCGGCCGGGTCGGGCCCGACGACGGCGAAGGGAACGTCGCGCACCAGTTCGAGCTTCTCGCGCAAGGCACCCTCCTCCGATCCAAAGCCCTCCAAGTGGGACGCCCCCACGTTGGTGATCACGGCGATCGTCGGGTCGATGATCTCGCGGGAGCGGGCGATCTCGCCCGGCACCGAAGCACCCGCCTCGAGTACCAGCGCCTGCGCGTCTGCCGGGGTCTGCAGAATGGTGAGCGGTATGCCGATCAGGTTATTGAGATTGGCGTGGGTGGCGTGGGT